>JAOAPQ010000780.1 GCA_025462965.1 Bryobacterales bacterium | reverse complement strand
ATGGTCTTCATCTGGCCTTTTTCGTCGAACTCGGCTGTCATGTTGACGCTTGCGGTCTTGCTGTTCTCGGGCACCGGCTTCTTTGCCTTGAGAGCCCGCGCCTTTTCCACTTCATCCGGAAACGTGTCCGTGGTGACGTTAGTGGTCACGAAAGACTTGATCGTGTTGTTTGGGCCGTAGATGATAGTCATCGCGTCGCCGGTCAGGACGCGGTGGTGCTGCTCAGGCAGATTGGGCAGGAACTCCAGCCCGCTGGGCGCTTGCGTCTGTACACGTTCGATTTCTTTGCCGCCGGTACGCATGAACAGATCGATATACGCGCTCTTCAGCACGCGCGTTTCCGCCGGCTTGGTCTTGCTCGCGGGATCCTCGACCGGTTTCGATTCGATCATGGCGTTGCCCTGGCCGGTCGTGTGGGTCAGGATCGCCTCGCCATCTTCGTTCTCGACGAAGTCCAGGTCGACCGTGTCGGCGGTCATGGTGGTGGTCGAAGCCTCGGCTAAATTGACCAGGCGCGCATTGCCGGCCCCCGTGATCTTCTTGACCTTGCCATCCTCATCGTAGGACACGTGCAGAAAATCGGCGGTATAGTCCAGTTTGCGCTTCGGATAGTTGTCGATCCCGTGCGCTTTTTGGGCATCGATGTGGTCGATGACTTTATCCTTCAGGGCAATAACGGCTGGACCCGCATCGATGGTCGTTTCGGCGCGCACCAGTTTGGAAACAGGTGTGAGCCAGATTTCCGAACCGCCTTCTTTATAGGTAAGTTCACCGGCCTCGATGTGCATGACTTTCGACTTCGGGTCCTCACCGTGCATGTCCAGCACGACATTCGTGATCAAGTGCAGTTCGTGCGTCGTCGGGTCGTATGTTGCGCCTGTCGAGGTGCCCTTCCCGCCCGCGAACGTGAAGCTGGTGGGGCGATCGGTCGACGCTTTGCCGGTCTTGCTTTCGAAGGTGATGCCGGATGTCTTGACGGATGTCAGCTGCCGCGGCGGCTGGCCCTCAATGGGAACGTCGAGCGTGATTTCCACTTCCGGATTCGAGTAGAGCTTGCCTTCGGTCTGGTTGAAATCGGCCTTAGGGGCCTTCACCAGGTCGTAATGCAGGCCGTCGCGCTGATATAGAAAAAGGCGGACACCCTCGAGTTCCATCCGGCCGGTGTCCTGCACCTGATGGAGCGAATGTGCCTTGATCTCCACCACCCTGCGGCCGTTATCCGTACGTGACCATTCCCAATCGACGGCTGCGCCGCTGGTATTCGGCGGCAGCGCGGGCGGTTTCGCTACTCTTACAGCGGAGTTCGCCTTTTGCTGGATAAAGTAGATTATCCCCGTGCCGCCAAGGATCACGAGAATGGCCACCAGTAGCAGCCAGCGTGTTCCTCGCATCTCCATTCACTATACCAGCCAGGGCGCGCCCGGTTCCTGATTCGAGTTACGATTTAACAAACCCGGCGCGTATACCATCGGCTACACTCGCGCCGGTAATATTCTTGTTTTTGTTTCCGGCTGGAAGCATCGAATAAGAAACAGCCGGTCACGGCACCGGAACGGTGGTAGACACCGGAACCCGAATCTAAGACCGATGGATTTCATCCGAGAGAATATGAAGGTCAATGGAACCTTGCTGGAAAAAGGGGATCATCCGGGGAATCTCCATCCAGACGATAGAACTCAACCAATGACAACCTCCGGGAAAGACCCGGTCTGCGGGATGACCGTCGATCCCGCGCATGCGGCCGGGCAATCCACTTTCAGAGGGACCACTTACTACTTCTGCGGCATTTCCTGTTTGAAGAAGTTCGAGGCCGACCCGGCCAAGTTTCTCGCGCCGGCGCCGGCGGTCGCGCCGCAGTCGGCAGATGTTGAATATACCTGCCCCATGCATCCGGAGGTCCGCCAGCGTGGGCCGGGCTCCTGCCCGAAGTGCGGCATGGCGCTCGAACCGGAAACGGTCACCGCGGAAGACGAAACCAATCCTGAGCTGATAGATATGACCCGGCGGTTCTGGTTCGCCGCCGCCTTCAGCGCGCCCCTCCTCCTGGTGTCGAATGTGTGGATTGCACTTGCCCTCGCGACACCCGTCGTTATCTGGGCCGGCTGGCCGATCTTCGCGCGCGCATGGGCCTCGGTGCTCCATCGCAGCCCGAACATGTTCACTCTGATCGGATTGGGCGCCGGGGCTGCCTACCTCTATAGTGTTATCGCCGCGATCGAAGGCGAGCGGGAGCTATATTTCGAGCCCGCCGCGGTCATCGTTACTCTGGTGCTCCTTGGTCAGGTGCTCGAACTGCGCGCGCGCGGCCAAACGACCAGCGCCTTAAAATCTCTGCTCAAGCTAGTCCCCAAGAACGCGCGCGTGGTCCGGGATGACGGAACGGAAGAGGACGTCTCTCTCGATCAGCTCGCAATTGGCGTTCGGCTGCGCGTCCGGCCGGGCGAAAGCATTCCGGTGGATGGCGCCGTTCTCGAAGGGACCAGTTCCGTAGACGAATCCATGATCACCGGCGAGCCGATTCCCGTTGAGAAAAGTCCGGGGAGTAAGGTGACGGGCGGGACCGTGAACGGCACGGGCAGCTTCGTTATGTCGGCGGAGCACGTCGGGGCGGATACTGTGCTCGCCCACATCGTGCGCCTGGTGAGCGAGGCTCAGCGGACGCGCGCGCCGATCCAACGGCTGGCCGATGTGGTCGCATCGTACTTCGTGCCGGTTGTCGTCGCCGTCGCTGCCATTACCTTCGCGGTGTGGGCCATTTGGGGTCCCGAGCCGCGCTTCTCGCATGCGCTGGTGAACGCGGTTGCTGTTCTTATCATTGCCTGCCCCTGTGCGCTGGGGCTCGCGACGCCCATGTCGGTCATGGTCGGCACGGGCCGCGGAGCGACTGCCGGCGTGTTGATCCGAAACGCGGAAGCGCTGGAAACGCTCGAGAAGGTAGACACGCTCGTCGTCGACAAAACCGGCACGCTGACGGAAGGCAGGCCCCGGCTGGTAACGGTTCCACCCGAGTCTGAAGTGCTCCGGCTTGCTGCGAGCCTGGAGCAGGCCAGCGAACATCCCCTCGCCGCAGCAATTGTAAACGGCGCGAAGGAGAAGAAGCTTTTCCTCTCGGCGCCGGCCGGCTTCCAATCTTTCACCGGGCGGGGCACAACGGGAACAGTCGAAGGTCATCGAATTGCGGTTGGCAATGCGAAGCTCTTAAAGGAGCATTCGATCCCTATCGACCCGCTGCTTGCCGAAGCCGATAGGTTGCGGGCGCAAGGCCAAACGGTGATGTTCGTCGCCATAGACGGCCATGGGGCGGGACTGATCGGAGTCGCCGATCCCATCAAAGCGTCGACTCCGGAAGCAATCTGGGCGCTTCGCGCCGAGAAGCTTCAAATCGTCATGCTGACCGGCGATCATCGCGAAACCGCTCAAGCCGTGGCCCGGCAGCTCGGGATCGATCAGGTTCAGGCCGATGTATTGCCGGACCAGAAGAGCGAGGTGGTGAAGCAGTTGCAAGCGAAAGGACACGTCGTCGCGATGGCCGGCGATGGAGTGAATGATGCCCCGGCGCTGGCGCTGGCGCAGGTCGGTATCGCCATGGGAACAGGCACGGACATCGCCATGCAAAGCGCCGGCGTTACGCTGGTCAAAGGCGACCTGCGCGGCATCGTTCGCGCTCGGCGGCTCAGCCGCGCGACGATGCGCAACATACGCCAGAATTTGTTCTTCGCGTTCGTTTACAACATCCTCGGCGTCCCGATCGCGGCCGGCCTTCTCTATCCGTTCTTCGGCCTTCTTCTCAGTCCGATGATCGCGAGCGCGGCGATGACCTTCAGCTCCGTCTCGGTGATCGCCAACGCGCTACGCCTTCGTAAAGTCAATCTCTAGCAGGGCCGCCAATAAACGCAGATGAACTTATCGGTGTTCATCCGCGTTCATCGGCGGCTAAACGAACTTCCAGCCCTTCTTGAACTGCGGGTGCAGATACTTGTTCGCCTCCGCGTTGTTCGTGAAGCGCATGTTCTTCGCGTCCCAATCCAGCTTGCCTTCCACGCGCATGGCGATCACACCGAGCAGCATCCATTGCACGAATGGCCCGGAAACGCCGAAGTTCGAGCATGCCGGATCGCCGCCTTTACACGCGCGAATCCAGTCGCGGTAGTGCCCGGGCGACCGCGTCAGAAGCTGCGGCGGCATTTTATAATCTTCCATCTTCGCGGCGGGAACCAGCCGTGTCCGTTCGCCGTAGCACCCCGTCGTCACCATGCCTTTATCGCCGATGAAGATGCTGCCGTTAATGTCTTTGTCGCCGATCAATTCGCCCGCCGGTACGCCCGGAATATCGGGCTGCGCCTTCAGTGAGTCGTACCAGTAGACCTTGACCGCGGGCATATTGAACCGCGCCGGAAAATCGAACCGGATGGCGACTTGTCCCGGGAATGTCGACTTGCTTTTGCCTTCCAGCTTGATGCACTCCACGCTCGTGGGAGCCGTCAGTTTCAGCGCCATATTCGGCGTGCCCATGATGTGGCAGGCCATGTCACCGATCGCGCCCGCGCCAAAATCCGGGTAGCCGCGCCACTTGATCGGCAGGTAAGCCGGGCTGTAAGGCCGCATCTCCGCACCGCCGAGCCAGAGGCCCCAATCGAGTGTCGGAGGAACCGCCGCTTCCGGCTGCGCGATCTCCGGCCCCTGCTGCCAGTAGTGGCCCGGCCGATCGGTCCAGGCGTGAACTTCGGTCACGTTGCCGATGTCACCGTTCCAGATGATCTCGCTGCATTGCCGCGCGCCTTCGTTGGAGTAACCCTGGTTGCCCATCTGCGTCGCGACCCGGTATTTCGCGGCGGCCTTCTCCAGCTCACGCGCTTCCCACACGGTGTGCGTCAGCGGCTTTTGACAATAGACGTGCTTGCCTCGCGACATGGCCCACATCGCCGCCGTCGCGTGCATGTGATCGGGTATCGACACCGTAACCGCGTCGATATTCTTGCCTTCCTTGTCCAGCATCTGGCGGAAGTCTTTGTACCGGGGCACGTCCGGGAACTGTTTGAATGTCCGCTCGGCACGTTTGTCATCCACATCGGCGAACGCAACGTGATTCTCGGTTTGCGTTCCCATGATGTCGCTGTAACCTTTGCCGCCCGCGCCGATGGCGGCGATATTCAATTTCTCGTTAGGGCTCTTGTATCCGAGGCCCGGGAGCGACTTCACGCTGCCGAATCCTCCCGCGGGGACCGTTCCGGCGAGAAGCGCGCCGAAAAAGAAATGTCGTCTGGATGGGCCTGTTGTTGACATGATTGGGTGCCCGGTTAATATATCATCACTGAGAGGAAGCCTATGAATCGTTACGTGAGAGTAAGTTTATGCATCGCCCTGGTGCCGGTTTGGGCGTGGGCTGCGGAAGTATCGGCCGACGCGCGCAAAGCCGTAACAGCGGCGGAAGAGCAGTGGAAAACGGCGGCGATCGCGCGCGACCGTGCGACGCTCGAGAAGTTACTCGCGGACGACCTCTCGTACACGCATTCAAGCGCGAAGACGCAAACCAAAGAAGAATTCATCCAGGACGCTACGAAAGGCGCGACCACTTACAAGTCCATCGATTTTCAGGACACGAAAATGCGCCAATATGGACCGACCGTCGTGGTGACTCACCGCGCGGTGATCACGACCGTTGAGACCGGCGTCGCCAATCTGTACATCACCGAAGTCTGGGCGAAGCAGGGCGGCCGCTGGGTGATGGCCACACGCCAGGCGACGAAGCTTCCGTAGTGCACAACGGCGAAACAGCTACGACATTACGTTCATGGAATCAGGTGGAATTTTTTTCCACCCGATAGACGGAGCACGCCAAAGTCACGCCGGTCCAGGGTGAACATGATCTCAACCCCCTCCCGGTTAGCCAAGTGCACCAGCGAGGCATCGGCGAGCTGTATCCCCAGGCTTCTATACCTCCCGAGAATCGCGGCAATTCGCGGGAAATCCGCCTCCTTCAGCGGAGCAAGCTCAAAGGGCCGCCCGTTGAAAGAGGCCAGAAGCCTCGCTACCGCTGTCGGATACATCCGTAAGAGCCAAGCCGCCTCGGTGATCACGGGCCAGCAGGTCAAGAGCGGACCCGTGACGAGCCGAAGTTGCTCGACGCACGCTTCATGATGTTCGTAGGATTCCGACAGGTTGGCTACAATCGGCCCAGTATCTACCCGTACCCGGCCACTCAAGAGGTGCCAAATCCCTCAAAATGCTCTGGATTTGTGCTGAGGTCCCGACTTGCTCCGCGCACCGCTCCGATCAACCCCGCCTTTTTCGCATGGTCATATGCGGTGAGAGTGTCGTCGTCGGCTGCGAGTTGCCGCTCTACTGCCCCGCGAACCAGGTCGGACTCACGCGTTCCGGTGCGACGAGCAGCAGCCTTGAGCCGACGGCGGAGTTCAGCAGGGAATCGGACAGTGATGCGATCGTCTTTCATTCAGCCTGTCCGACATTCTACCAGAACTGTCTGACATTCGGGGTTGTCGCAACCTCCTGCCTTACAGGCCAAACACATACAGCACGCGGTTCGCGGCGATCGCCACGCACTGCTTGCCATCGATATTGAACGAGATCGGGTTTGCCGCGATAGGCCCTCCGGTCTGAACTTCCCAAAGCGGTTTCCCCGTATGCGCATCCAGCGCGAAGAAGTTGCCTTCATCCGAGCCGCTGAACACCAGGCCGCCGGCCGTCGCGAGAACGCCCGCCCACGGCGCCGAGTGGAGCGGAAACTCCCACCTCTTCTCACCCGTCGCGGCATCCAGCGCGCGAATAAAGCCTGCGCCCTCCTCGTTCGGTACCAGGTTCTCGCCGCCCCCCGCAAAAAACGTGCCGGGCTTGTAATCGGCCTCGCGCTTATAGTAAATGGACCCGACCTCGCGCGTGGCGACATAGAACAACCCTTCGCGCGGACTGTACGCGGGGCTGAACCACACCGTCGCCCCATTCAGATTGGGCCACAGCAGCGTGCCCTGCTCGCTCGGCTCGGTGTTGGGATTGACGATCGGACGCCCGCGATCGTCCAAACCCTGCGCCCAGGTCTGTTTGGAATAGGGCCGGCCGGCGACGAACTCCCCGGATTGGCGGTCGAGCACATAATAAAACGCATTCCGGTTGGCGCTGGCGATGAGCTTACGCCGCTTGCCGCGCACGTCGGCATCGAACAGGACCGGCACGTGCGTCGCATCCCAATCGTGCGTGTCGTGCGGTGTGAATTGAAAGTGCCAGCGCAGGGCGCCGGTTTCGCCATCGAGCGCGACGAACGAGCAGGTGAAGAGGTTGTCTCCCGGGCGCGAATCGCCATTCCAATCGGGACTCGGATTGCCGATGCCCCAATAAATCAAATTGAGCTCGGGATCGTATGAACCCGTGACCCATGTGGATCCGCCGCCGGTCTTCCAGGCATCCGTGGCCCAGCTTTCATGTCCCCGCTCGCCTGGCTCTGGAATCGTGTGGAAGCGCCAGGCGCGCTTGCCGGTCGGGGCGTCATAGGCGTCCACAAAGCCGCGAATGCCCGCTTCGCCGCCGCTCACGCCCACGACCACTTTTCCCCGGATCGCAAGCGGCGCAACCGTCATGCTGTAACCGGGCTTGTAGTCGGCCACCTGAACGGACCAGCGCTCGGCGCCGCTCTTGATGTCGAGCGCGACCAGATAGCAATCGAGCGTAGTGACAAAAAGCTGGCTATCGAGAATGGCGGGACCGCGGTTTACGTGGCCGAAGCCGATGGACTGATAATCTTTCGGAAGCGGGCGCGTCCAGCTCCATAGCTCGCGTCCCGTGCGCACATCCAGCGCTGCCGCACTGTTCGGCCCGGTGACGTACATGACGCCATCGGCCACAATGGGCGAGACCTCCGTGCGTCGGTCCGGAAACTGATGAGCCCATTTCATCCGCAGGCCGGTAACGTTCGCGGCCGTCAACTGCGTCAGGGGCGAGAAGCGATGACCGCTGTAGTTGCCCGAGTAGGTCAGCCAGTTGCCCGGTTCTTTACCGGCTTCCACAATGCGCTGATACGGCACTTGCGCGGAGACGCCCAGCGCAATCGAAAACACCAGCCATTTCATGCTTTGCCTCGCAGACCGGCCAGATAGGCCACCAGATCCTCCAGCTCAGCAGAGCTAAGGCGCGTGCCGTAGCCGGGCATGGGCGTTTCTTTGCGGCTCGCGCGGAGCTCTTTGAGATCCGCTTTGCTCATGCTGTGGAATCGGCCCTGCGCGTCTTTGAGCTGAACGGTGAAAGTATCTTCGTTGACCCGAATGCCGCGCACCGTCTCGCCGGAATTGGTTGTGGCCGTGACGTACACGAAGCCATCCGGCGTGGATGCCGCGGGGTTTCGAAGCGCCTCCCGGAGATAGGCCGCGCTGCGCTTTGAGCCGATGCCGGTGAGCTCCGGACCGAACCCCTCGCCGCGGCCGCCATTGATGTGGCAACCGGAGCAACCGTTGGCTTCATAGAGACGCGCGCCTCGCGAAACGTCGCCGATCAACGGCTCGGCCGGAACGGATCCGAGCGACTTCACATACGCCGCCGTGTTTGCGACCTCGCGCGCCGACAACTGCCACGCGCCGGGCATCTCCGGCGGAATGCCATTCTTGATTACCTCGCGTAAAGCGGCGTCATCGGCGGCGTGATTCAATTTCGCCCGAGTCAGAGACGGGCCGCGCCCGCCGCCGCCGGCCACCCCGTGACAGAGTGCGCACTGGGACGTGAACAGCTTTTGGCCGGAAGCCAGATCCGGTTCGGAGGGCACCTGCGCGGTCGCGTTGACGGCAAGAACCGACACAGCCAACCAGCGCCACATGAGGCTTAGAGTTTACCAGAGATACTCTTTCGCAATCTTGCGCTTATCGTATCCATCCAGCACATGCACTACGCGGATCTTCTTGATCGCCACCGGAGAGAGCTGCCCGATCGGCACATAAATAATCTTGCGGTCGAACCGTGCCGCGATGGAGCGGAACGCGCTACGCGGAGGCTTCGCAGCCACATACACGACGTACTTCTGCACCGAATAATCGAGCCCGGCGAGCAGCAGGCGCTCGGGCTTGTTCTCCGCTTCGTCGTAGTCGGGGTCCTGCCAGACGTCGTACATCCGCCGCGCCGGCAGGCTCATCAGAAATCCGCCATACTCGCCGCGCCCGATTCCGGGCCCCACCAGATGATCGAACGGAAAGGTCGAATAGAACGCCATGTCCGATTCGTTCTGGTTCTCGCCCAGCCAGGTGGTCATGTAGTTGTAGCGCCCGTCGCGATCGTCATCAAAGATCACGATCACCGACCCGACCTCGCCGTGGATCTTCTGGCTCTCCTTCACGAAGATTTTGCCCTCGTGCCAGTTTCTTATCGTCTCGCGGAGGTCGATTCCATCGAGCAGCGAAGTAGTGAACGGCTCGGTGCGCGATCGCTCCTCGGAGAAAATGCTCTTCCCTTTCTTCTTCAGGAAGCGGCCGTAATCCTCGATCACCAGATCTTCCGGAGGATAGGAGCAGATGCTGTCGCCGTTCAGTTCGCTGGCCCATTCGCCCGGGATGCGCTCCCGCTTGCGCGGTTTCAGGCCGACTGGCCGCAGCCGGCGCTTAGCGCTCGGAATCCTGCGGCGCAGCCGGATGCGCCGCGTGTTCAGCCAAACTTCATCCGCCGAGATCTTAACGGTCGGCAGTTCGGACGATTCTTTCTGCGGCGGATACTTGCCCGCCATGTCCCAAACTTCCCAGCCGTAGTTATCGTCCACGATGGAGCGCGCCGCCACCGTCATATCGAACAGAGAGGCGGCCAGATCCTGGTTGGCGGCTGCGAGATTCCGCGAGTACCGCGCCAGCAGCCGCCGCTGCCAGTGCGCGACGCGCTCGCCGGTGTTGGTTTCGTAGAGCTTCTCCGCCGCGCGGAAGACGAAGTGCTGCGCGTGGCGCCGGTCGATCAGGCTCTCATCCGCTCCGTCGGATCGAAAATGCTCGTACCGGTATTGCAGGGCCGGGTACTCGATGGCGATCTCGACCAGACTCTCCGGATGCGGATTCAGAACCTGAACGTGCCGGCGTGGACGCGTCATCGGCTGAGCCTGCGGGCGCTCCATGGCATCGAGCACGGGATCCAGCAGATTGAGCGATAGGACCACGAAGACGCTTGCCAGCGGATCGGCGCCCTGCAACTTCCACGCGATTCCATCCGCATGGTGCGCTATCTCGTCCGAGCGGGGCTGCGGATACACACGATAGGACTCGACATATTGGGCCAGGCTGATGGAGCGTAGCGCATACGGGTCCGGATAAGAGTCGGGCAGGTGCGGGCGCTCCCCGGTATCGGGATCGGTGAACACGATCTCCGCCCCGATTTCGAGACCCGTGCGGATCGCCTCGGTGAAGGGATCCGCGGGTTCGATGGGAATGTAGATCGCTTCGTCCTGCTCCTCCGTTTCCGAATAGAAGATGATCGATATCTGGGGCAGGCGCTCAACCGCGCGCAGATACGCCTCGCGCAAAGTAACCGGCAATTCGAGCGCGATCACTTGAGGGCGGGCGCTCAGGATGGCGCGCCGTACTTCAATGGCAAACTCCAGCCGGCCGGGTACGACCGGGAAGTATGTGAACCGCCCGCGCTGCAGGCTGGCGAAATCAGGAAGAAGCGGGCTGGTTTCTTCGGACATAGCGCAGCGCTTCCTCACCGAGCACCTCGAGGATAGCCGTCTCGAGCGCATTCGTTTCGTGCCGGCGTTCCGTCGCCAGGCTCTTCAGCTTGATCGCAAACCGGCCGATGTTAATGCCGTCGCGGACGCTGTACCGTTCATCGGCGGCGTGCGCATGCTGCAGGAACTCCGTGACGTATTGCAGGACGCGTTCTTCCGCGAACGGCAGATTTTCACGCAGGATCTGGAGCTCTTCGTCCTTCTCGGGGAAATCGATAAATATTTGGGGCTGCAGGCGTGAGTGGATATACTCCGGCAACTCGAATGTAGATGCGTCGTCGTTCATCGTCGTGACCAGGCGGAAATTCTTATGCGCCTTGATCTTGATTCCGGCAACCATGGATTCGACGTAGCGCCGATTGTCCAAAAGGGGCGCAAGGGATGCCCAGCTCTTTTCGCTCATGCGATTGCCTTCGTCCAGAATCACGACTCCGCCCAGGATCATCGCAGTCACCAGCGGTGAGGCAACGTATCGCAGCTTGCCCGCGCCTTCGATAACGGGCGTCACGAGGAGGTCTTCCGGGCGCGTATCGAGCGTCGCCTGCATGATAAACACGTCGCGCCCCATGCGCTTGGCGGCGGCGTAGGCGAGCGTGGTCTTGCCGACGCCGGGCTTTCCGAGCAGCCGTGGGCTCATCGGCACATCCTGGTCGTTCACCACGAGCCAGGCAGCCAGAAGCTGCCGCATCATTTCTTCCTGCCCCACCCACCGTACTGATAATTCGTCGGGATGCGCCAAATGCAGCAGGACGCCTTCAATTTCTACTGTCATGGAAATCCCATTGTCGCAAAATGGCGTCCGCCGCGGCGCCGACGCCATCTTCGGACTGAATGACCTCGGCGATCCCTTCGGCCGCGGCCGTGTAGGAACCGGTTCCGAGCAACACGCCCAACTCCAGGGCGGCGTTATCGGCTGTGTACCGCCACCGCGGAACAGTACGTCCCGCGCCCAGACGAACCACACGCGCGGCGTTATCGGGTTGATCGTGGGCGAAAGGAACGATGAGCGCGGGGCACCCCGCGCGAAGGGCCTGTGCCGTGGTGCCGATGCCTCCCTGATGCACCACCGCCGCCGCGCGTGGAAACAGCTCGGCAAACGGGGCATACGAGGTCACGAAGATATCTCGCGTTCCCTTCACTCCGGTATCGGAACCTGTGAGCAGCACGGCACGGCAGCCCATCAAACGCGCGGCTTCGAAACTACGCTGGAAGAACTTGCCGGGATTGATTACCGCCGCGGACCCGAGCGTGAACACCACCGGCGCGCCGCCCGCTTCTAGAAATTCGTCCAGTTGCGGGGACAGGGCGTTCTGAGGGTCGTAAAACAGAAAACCAGTCTGCACCATGCTCTCCGGCCAATCCAGCTGTGGTTCGGCGTATGCGCGCGAGAACAGCGCAAGCGAGAGAGCCGGCGAATGTTGATCTTCAAACAAGGGATGACGGCCCGGAGCGAGCCCCAGTTCGCGGCGGAACTGGCGTAGCGGCTCGAACCAGCGGGATGTTTCTTTCCAGATGAGGGCCAGGATATTGCGCGTCAGCCACGGCGTCGCGCACATCACACGGTTCATCCACGCGAACGGAAGCGCTTGCGGCGGGTCGAAAACGGAGGGCAGACTGGCCGGCGCCAGCACCGTACTCACCCACCGGATGCCTGTCTTCTCAGCTACAAGCGGTGCGGGCAGGACGACCGTCGGGCTGATCAGCAGATCGGCGTCCGCGAGGGCACGGGTGAGATCGTCATACGTCTCCCGGAGACAAGAGAGCAGCGTGCTGACAATGTATCTGGTGCCGCGCAACCGGTCCATGGCCAGGAGATTCGATTGGCGATCGGAGGGATCGTAGTCCGGTCGCAACGGATGGAACCCCAGGCCCGCGGATACCACTCTGTTTCGATAGCACTCGTGAGTGGCGATGGCGGCACGATGCCCGCGCGATTGTAATTCGAGTCCGAGAGCCAAAAATGGATGGAGATCCCCGAGCGAGCCGAGGGTGGCCAGGACTATCCGCAAATCATCCGTTACTCCGGCCTCTTTCCAGGTTGTCGGACAGATGGTTTTGCCAGGGACTCTGGAACCGGCTTAGCCCGGTAGTCCTCCATGAACGCATCCCTGGATTTCTTCGGCACAAAATCATCGGGGCCCTCAGGCCGCTTGATCTGGACGGCCGGCGAAGAAGGCGCGTGCGATGCCGAGCGTAAACGCTGTGCCTTCACGGCCATGACTGTTATCAACGCGAGAGACATCGCGACGGCGGAAATCGAAAAACCCCAGATCACGTT
>JAOAPQ010000771.1 GCA_025462965.1 Bryobacterales bacterium | reverse complement strand
GATGGCGAAGGTTGTCGCAATCCTCTCGACATCGTGTTTGCTCTTTCTGCTGATTGCGGGCGTCGCCTACGTGCGGTTCTTCGTTCCGGGCGGCGCGATCTTCCATCAAACGCTCGATGCGCCTGAGTTGGTGAAGGAAGTGCGCTCGCTGAACGACCTGGTTACGGTGCGCTATAGCATCCAGAAGGTCGTAGGCATGAAGCAGCAGAGGTCGCCGGTCGGCGAAGAGTCCATTCTGCTGATGGTGCAGGGACGGGTGCTGGCGGGGATCGATCTCACGGAGCTGACGCAGTACGACGTGACGATGAAGGATCGCCAGACAGCCCAGATCCGGCTAGCGCCTCCGCGCATCACCGATGCGTTCCTTGACGAGAAGGAGACGAAGGTTTGGGACCGGAAGATCACGTGGTGGACGCCGTGGATTTCGGCCGATCCGGATCTGGAGCACAAGGCTCGCTTATTGGCACTCGATGAAGTGCGCGCGGCGGCGATCCAGATGGGCATTCTGCGGGATGCACGGAAGAATGCGGAAGAGGATGTGCGCCGGATTCTGCACGCGTTCGGCATCGGGCGGGTAACGTTTGTCTCAGGATCGTAAGCCGTTCCTTGTGTTCGACCGGCTCGCGCTATGGTTTTACGCCGGCTGCGCCGCCTTGTTCCTGATCTTTACCGCCGCGGACTTCAACGGTTCCTCGATGGCGGTGCTCGACTGGAACTATCGGGTAGGCGGCCCGCAAACGGTGCTCGCCGGAACACCGAAGATGATCCGCGCGGACGAGTGGAGTTATGAAACGCCGGACATCTTGCGGCAGGTCTTCGGCGAGCGGCGGTTCGACGTGTATGAAACCGGCTTGGGCAATCACTCGGTCGGGCTGCTGGGCAACCTGCCGGTGCGACACGTAACAACGTGGATGCGACCTCAGTACTGGCCGTTCTGGGTGCTCCCGGCGGATTACGCTTTCGCGGCATGGTGGCAGGCGAAGTGGCTTCTCCTGGTCACCGGAAGCTTCACGCTGTTGCTGATGCTGACGGGCTCGAGTGCGATGGCGATCGCGGGCAGCGCATGGCTGCTGTGGTCGCAGTTCACGCAAGTATGTTACTCGTGGCCGTCCATGCTGCCGGAAATGGCCGGGGTTTTCTGTTTCGCGATGGTCTTCGCGTGTTACCTGAGCGTCGGGCGCAGCACGCTGGCGCTTGCGCTAATTGCTGTCGCGTGCGCGGCGTGCGTTATCAATTTCGCGCTGTTCGCTTACGTGCCGCACCAGATTCCTTTTGTCTGGGCAGGCGTCTTGATGCTGGCGGCGTGGTGCTGGACTTATCGCCACCGGATTCTGGACCGCGAATCCAGACGACAGCGTGTGGCGGCGGCGGCGATGTGCGCTTTGATCGCCGGCGCGATGCTGGCGATTATCTACCGCGATACGCATGTGGCGATAGAGGCGATCCGGATGACAGAGTATCCGGGGCGGCGGTCGATAGACGGCGGTTCGATGACGGCCGCGGAACTGGCGTCGCACTTCTTTGCCGCGAGCGAGAACGGCCGGCGTTTTCCGGCATCGATGACCAACATCTGCGAGGCGTCGGGGTTCCTTTGGCTTGCGCCGGTGACGCTGCTCTGTTTCGGCGCCATGCGGCGTTTGAGCCGCGAGCAGCGCGCACTCCTCGGCGGACTTTGGGCTGGCGTTCTTCTGATCACGGTTTGGCTGGTGGTTCCGATACCAGCGAGCTTGGGGCGATTTCTTCTATTGGATAAGGTCGCGGACACACGTGCGCTGCCGGCGCTTGGCCTTCTGAATATCGCGATCGTGATTCTGGTGCTGAGTGGCGCGAGACCGGGCAAGCCGGTGAGCTTTGCCTGGAAGCTCGGGGCCGGCGCGGCTGTTTTCGGGCTGGCGCTGACCGCGGCGAATCGGGGGCTGGACGGATATTTTCGGGCGTCCGAGATCGGGATTGCGACGGCGTGGGCGGCAGTGCTGGCCGCGTCGATTCTGGACGGACGGCGGATGGCATTCGCGATTGCAGCGGTGGTTCCAAATCTGTTGCTGTTCGGCATGTTCAATCCACTGCAGCGAGGGATCGGCGCGGTCACTTCGTCGGCGCTGTTTCAGTTGGTGCATCGGGAGCCGCGGCTGCTGCACGGCACGTGGCTGGTCTTCACGAAGCGGCTGCCCGCGGGTTTGTTTAGCGCGGTTGGCTGCGACCTTTACGATGGACTTCGCTATCTGCCGGATATCGATCACTTCGCGCTGCTCCGGTCGAATGGCGTCGATGTCAGGCCGCTTAATAATCTCGGGTATTTCGATGCGCTGATGTTGAAACCTGGCGAGCGGGCGCGGGCGCAGTTGGACGAGGCAGGCACCGTTCAGTTGAGCGTGAGCCCCCTCGATCCGCTCGTGAAGGAGTTGGGGATCCGGTATGTCGCGTTCGAGAAGCAGCCGCCCGGGGAAATTGCGGCCCGGTTGAAGGCTATCGGAGATGGGCCGGTGAGCGGCTTCCGGTTGTACGAACTGCCTTAAACGCGCCGGTTCATCGCGCCAGCGCGACAGCGAGCAGGATGCCGCGCTGGGTG
>JAOAPQ010000750.1 GCA_025462965.1 Bryobacterales bacterium | reverse complement strand
AAACACTGAGCCTATATAATATGAGGTACTCGCTTACCCATGTCTAAAACTTTCCAACTTACCGCGCTATTGCTGTTTCCACTCGGGCTGTTGGCTCAATCCGAGGTGGGTGGCGCCTCCCTGAATGGCACCGTCATCGATCCCTCGGGCGCGGTCGTGAGCGGCGCCACTGTCAAGCTCACCAACGATCAAACCGGCTTCACGCGCGGCTCGACCACCAACGGTTCCGGTCTTTACAGCTTTCCGGGCGTTCCGGTAGGAACCTACGTTCTCTCGATGGAACACCCCGGGTTCCGGGGCGTCAAGCGCGAAGGAATCCGCCTCGACGTCGGCGCCAATGTCACTCTCGACATCCGGCTGGAGATCGGTTCCAGCGCGGAGGTTGTCGCGGTGCAGGCGGATGTGCCGATTGTCGAAACCGGACGGTCCGAGACGGCCACAACGGTGAACGAGAAAGCGATCTTCGACCTGCCTGTCAATGGCCGCAACTTTATCAACTTCACCACCCTGACTCCCGGCGTGGTCACCGACCCGACCCGTTCGGGCGACCTTTCGTTCGGAGGCCAGCGCGGTCCCGCCAACTCGCTCCTGGTTGACGGCGGTGACAGCAACAGCGTCTTCTTCGGACAGGCGGTGGGGCGTACCGGCTTTCGCCCGTATGCGTTTAGCGAGGACGCCGTTCAGGAATTCCAGGTGAGCGCGAACGACTATCCCGCGGAGATCGGCCGCGCGGGCGGCGGAGTGATCAACGTCGTTACCAAGAGCGGTACGAACCAGATCCATGGCTCCGCCTTCGAGTTCTACCGTGACAAGGCGCTTAACGCCAACACGTTCACTAACAATCGGGGCAATACCGATCTGGGCATTGCGAACTCCTCGCTGCCTAAGCAGCCCTATCACTACAACCAGTTCGGCGGTTCGGTGGGCGGTCCGATCAAGAAGGACAAGCTCTTCTTCTTCTTCAATTACGACGGCCAGCGCAACACGAATCCGCAGGTGGTCACGACGAACATTCCCGTTCCGGCCAATCTGCTGCCGGTCCTTGGGCAGTACCTCACTCCATATACCACCGGCGCGAATAACGATGTCGGGCTGATGAAAATGGACTGGAACATCGATGATACGCAGCGCTTTTCCATCCGGTACAACATCAACCGGTTCACCGGCACGAATTACGAGAACACCAATCTGAATGCCGTCGGGACGACTAGTTCCCAATCCCACACCGGCGACAGCAAGGTCTCCACCGATAACGTTGCCGCGAACTACTCCAGTACATTCGGAGCGAACGTGGTTCTGGACCTACGGTATATCTTCATCCGCGACAATGAGCCTGGGCAGGCCAATTCAGCCGCGCCCGAAGTGAACATCATTAACGGACCCGTCTTCGGCCGGAACAATTTCAGCCCGCGCTATACGAACGCGAAAACCAGCCAGACGATCGCTACCGTGTCGGTCATCGCCGGCCGCCACACGATGAAGTTCGGGGCCGATGTGAATGTCCTCGGCATCGCGAATTTCTTTCCCGGTTATTTCAGCGGCAGTTACACCTATCCCTCGTATGCGGCGTTCAGCGCGGGTACTCCTTCGCAGTTCATCCAGGCATTCCCGGGCCCCGGTACCACCGGGCCGCTGACCAAGCCGAACGTGGTGGAGTACGCTTTCTTCGCGCAGGATAGCTGGAAGGTGAGCAATCGCCTGACCCTGAATTATGGAGTTCGTTACGATCTGTTCGACTACGCGCAACCGAGCGTGTTGAACCCGGATCCGGGTTTAGCCGCGATGGGCATTCAAACCAATAAGGTGAAAGTCGACAAAACCAACTTCGCGCCGCGGCTCGGCTTTGCTTATAAGCCGCTGCAGAGCGATCGCATGGTGGTGCGCGGCGGTTACGGGATCTTCTATGAGCGCACGCCCGCGATTCTCATTGGCACGGCATTCTCCCAGAACGGCATCCAGGTGAAGAATTTCACGCTGACCCAGGGCAATCCGCTATTGCCGGTGTACCCGAACGTCCTTGCGGCAGCTCCGCCGGCGGGAGCGCCGCCGAACCTGTTCGTGATGCAGCCGAACTACGCGACGCCGCGCACCCAGCAGTATAGTTTGAACGTGGAAACGGCGATTACGCCGGATACTTCGGTTACCGTGGGCTTTCTCGGTGTGCGCGGCGAACATCTTTCCCGCACCCGCGATATCAACCTGTTTCCGGAGACTGCCGCGTCAGGCCAGTTCGCGAACGGAGCAGGGGTCACATTCTACCGGCACGCCGGCATCCCGAACGCGCCGTTGCGGCCCAATACGGCGTTCGGAAGGATCAGCGAGTTCGATAGCGGCGGAGATTCCTCCTACCGCGCCGGCTTTATTCAGGTACAGAAGCGCTTCGCGAAGCGGTTCCAGTTCCTCACTTCCTATACTTATTCGCGCGCGATCGATACCGTACCGGACGCGACGGCGGTAACTGTCGGCGGCGGCGACGACGGCAAGGAAGCCCAGGACACGCTGCAGCCAAACAATGACCGCGGCCCGGCCAACAGCGATACTCCGCACCGCTTCGTCTTTTCCGGCGTGTGGGACATCAACTACCTCAACACAAGCTCCAATGCGCTGACGCGATATGTGCTGGGCGGATGGCAGCTATCCTCTATCGCGCAGGTCCAGTCCGGACGCCGCTTCTCGGCGCTGGTTTCAGGCGATCCGAATAATGACGGCAACACGTCCACGGACCGCGTGCCGGGGCTTGGCCGCAATACCATCACGGGACCGGCTTTCGAGACCGTGGATATTCGGGTTTCAAAGGATATTCCGATTTATGCCGAGCGCGTCCGCCTGCGGTTGATCGGGGAGGCGTTCAACGCGACCAACCGCGCGAATTTTAACAGCCTGCAGAACACGCAGTACGCGTTTACTGCGGCGACCAGCACTTTCACGCCGCGCACGGATTTCCTGCGCCCGCTCAACACGTTTGACCCGCGCATCCTGCAGTTGGCTCTGAAAGTGATCTTCTGAGCACGTAATTTCTGATGCGGGCAGCTGCCGGCGGACCATGGAATAATGAAAAGTACTCTATGGCTAAAAGTATCTCGCGCCGGTCTTTTCTCTTGCTACCTGTCCTGGGGGCTTCCGGGGCCGCTTATGCCAGACTCGTTGAACCGGGCTGGTTGGAGCTGACCGAACGCGCCTGCCATTTCCCGAATCTCGCGCGACCGGTTGCATTGCTCCATCTCTCCGATTTTCACGCTTCGAAGGATGTGCCGCGATCGCTGATCGAGCGCGCCATTCAAATGGCGATCGATGCCCGCCCGGATGTCATCTGCATAACCGGCGATTTCGTTTCGGACCGAAATGGTTTCGATCCCGGTTGGTACACGGCCGTTCTACGCCGCCTCAGCGCGAAGGCGCCGACCTTTGCCGTGTTGGGAAATCACGATGGCGGTGGGTGGTCAGCGTCGGAGGGAGGGTTCCGAGGCACCACCGAGGTGGGGAGAATCGTTGAGGATGCAGGCGTGCATCTCCTGGCGAATCGCTCTTCCCGAATCGTTCTGAACGGAGCGGCAGTGCAGATCGTTGGAGTCGGCGACTTGTGGGCGGGGGAGTTGGACGCTGACCGCGCCTTCCGCGAAGCGGATGCCGGCCTGCCCACGGTTCTGCTATCCCACAATCCGGACAGTAAGGCGCTCGTGGGCGATCACGGGTGGCGGCTCATGCTAAGTGGGCACACGCACGGCGGTCAGGTGGTGATGCCCGTGCTCGGGCTCAATCCGGCGCCGGTCAAGGACCGCGGGTACATCGCGGGGATGAAGCCGTGGCAGGATCGCTGGATTCACGTCTCTCGCTGGGTTGGCAACATCAGTGGCGTGCGTTTCAACTGTCGTCCGGAGGTTACCAAGATCCACCTGCTTCCCGCGTAGCTCTTTAGCATAGCTCTTAGTACATCGACGCTCTTAATACATCGACGCTCTTAATACATCGACAGATATCTGCCGTCGGAGCGG
>JAOAPQ010000737.1 GCA_025462965.1 Bryobacterales bacterium | reverse complement strand
GCGCTCCGCCTCGGCCGGATTCTCGCGGGACTTGTTCCGGGCGAGCCGGAAGTGCATGGCCTTGTCGCGCTCATGGAAATTCAGGCTTCGCGAGCCCGCGCGCGAGTTGGACCTGACGGAGAGCCGATCCTGCTCCTCGATCAGGATCGGACGCGCTGGGATCATGTGCTCGTCCGTCGCGGGCTCGCCGCGCTCCAACGTGCCGAAGAACTCGGTGGCGCGCTCGGGCCCTATGCGATTCAGGGGGCCATCGCCGCCTGTCACGCTCGCGCGCGCACCGCGGCGGAAACGGACTGGCAGCGCATCGCCGCGCTTTACGATGCTCTCGCGCAGCTGATACCCTCGCCTGTGATCGAGCTGAATCGTGCGGTTGCGCTCTCGATGGCCTTTGGCCCGGAGGCCGGCCTTGAGCTCATCGATACGCTTGTGTCGGAGCCGTCGCTCAAGGCTTACCACCTCTTGCCGAGCGTGCGCGGCGACCTCCTTACGAAGCTCGGCCGTTTCGACGAGGCGCGTGCGGAGTTCAAGCGCGCGGCGGGGCTCACCCGTAATACGCGGGAGCGCAATCTGCTTCTGGATCGCGCCCGGACCTGCGGGACATGACTGCGTACTACTAGAAATTGATTTAGATGTTTGGATGCAGCTCTGCTGCGCTGTACTACGAGATTAGTTTCGATGACCCAGACCTGTAATAACAGCGAGAGTATCCAATCTGTATGTCAGTAAGCTCCTTCGCGAAGCAATACCACGCGAACCGTCTTCGCCAGCAGATAAAAATCGAGCCATGGCGACCAGTTGAGGACGTAGAACGAATCCAGGTCCACCCGTTCTTCATAGGTCGTGTTATTCCTGCCGGACACCTGCCATAACCCTGTCAAACCCGGCAACACCTGGGTGTACAGACCAATCCCTTTGCCGTATTTCATTACTTCAGCCTGAACAATGGGGCGAGGGCCGACCAAGCTCATGTCCCGCTTCAGGACGTTCCATAACTGCGGCAGCTCATCCAGACTCGTCTTCCTCAGGAAGGTGCCAATGCGCGTAATCCGGGGATCTTCTTTGAGCTTGTGGTCGCGTTTCCATTCCGCGGCCGCGGCGGAGTGAGTAGCAAGATACTCTCGCAAAACGCGATCGGCATCGGCCACCATAGAACGGAATTTCCACACGCGGAAACGTCTGTTGTTCCGACCGATGCGCCAGTGCCCATACAAAACCGGGCCGGGAGACTCGAGCAAGATCAGCGCGGCGAGTAGCGCGAAGAGCGGTAAGGCGAGCAGGATGAGCATACTGGAGCCCATCGCATCAGTAACATGTTTGGTGATCCGCGCCCCCGGCAGCAGCAGACTCCGGCGCAGGTCAAGCGCAACCACTCCCGGCAGATCGACGAATTCCAGTCTGGCGCTCGGCAGCCCCGTCAAACCCGGAACAATCAGGACCTCGCGGAACGTGAACGTCTGGTCCTGGAACACCCGCAGCAGGCGCCGACCAGGTAGTTCGGGCATTGCAATTGCGGCGCAATGGATCCGGCGCGCTTTGGCGATAGCGGCAGCGGAAGCGATACCGCCCATCACCGGCACTCCGCAGACAGCGCTACCGGGCGCGCTGTTGTCATCGAAGATGCCGGCCGGCTTCAGACCGCTTTCCGGGTGGCGAGCTATGCTCCGCACGAACTGGCCGGCGGACTCGGCAGGGCCAAGGATAACCACGGGATATCCCCACCACTCTCGCCTTGAAAGAGTCGATCTCACGATATTGCGCGCCACCGCCATGAATACGATCGACGATGCCCACATCACGATCACAGCCCCAATGAAGCCGGCTTCCGTCATGCGTCGATAGTCCATAGCGACTAGCGCCGCATATACAAGGCTGAGCCCGGACGTAAGACGCCGTATTTCCGCCACTGCATTCACCCGGACGGCTGGGTACAGCTTCAGGACGGTCAATCCAGCGCTGGAGAGAAGGACCAGCAGCCAGAAAGGCCGGGTCGAATCCGTCCCCCCCAATATGTGGGAAACCAGCATGCCCAGCGCCTGCGCCAACCCCAAAGCGATAAGGTCCGCGCCTGCCATGATGAGTTCGGAGACAGTTGGTTTGCACCTGGAATTGGGAACCAGCGCGAGGGGCTCACAATTCGATACCAGCGAAAGTGCCGAGGTTGCCATTCGCATTATTCCTTTTCGGGCAAATGTTCACGGTCCAGACGCAAGTTGGCTGTAGCTGGTCGATCCGCGGCTTTGCATGGAACGCCGCGCGGAGGAAATCCCGGCTCCGCCGATCTAAGAAATCTCCCAGGCTGGAGAAAAAACATGTCGCGAAGCTTTGATAGCTGAACCGACCGCACAAACCGAAGCAAATCGGGATCCGGCGCCCGGGGCTCGTTCCGCGACATGGAAAGAAAGTACCCGGCCAGCGTGCACAGACTCGCAATCGCAAACGGCTGGTCCGTGATGTGAAAAATGGCGCTCGCCAGCATCCAGAGCGGGTGCGAGCCCATGTAGTAGCCGGACCGTCCCCGGCGAAGCCTGCCATAACAGATGCCTCTATCAGAGGTGCCCATCTGTCGCAGGTGAATCACCTTCACCGCCTCGTCATCATAGGTTCTTGTACGCCAGCCATGCATGCTCGCCTGGTACTGGTCGATGCCGTCCCAGCCCGGCTCGTTCAGCAATCCCCCGATTTCATCGAAGCAGCTTCTACGCCAGCATTTGACTGCTCCCGCAGTGGCTTCCGGAGCGCCCCGCATTTTCCGGGTCCCTTCAGTACCGACCCGGTCGTAAATCTGGCCAGCCGCAATGCCGAGCTTCGGTTCCTGGTCGAACCGTTTCAGCAGTTCC
This sequence comes from Bryobacterales bacterium, assembly GCA_025462965.1. Classification (GTDB taxonomy): domain Bacteria; phylum Acidobacteriota; class Terriglobia; order Bryobacterales; family Bryobacteraceae; genus JALYXI01. The sequence continues at coordinate 907 of JAOAPQ010000737.1, read as the reverse complement.
TGGAAATAGGCTTCGGGCAGCACAACGTCCGCGTCCACAACCGCGAGAAACTCGTAATCGTGCACAGCCGTCATTTCACGCGCGAGCGCAACTGCTTCGACCGTAGCGACTCCCACGCGGCGTTCCTCCCGAACGGGCTTCCGCACGACCTTGATCCATGCATTGTTCCGCGCAGCGCGCTCCGCAATGACAGGCGTCTCATCGGCCGATCCGTCGTCCACGATGATCCACTCGGCCGGACGAACAGACTGCCGCAATACGGAGTCGATTGTTACGCCAATGTACTTCGCCTCGTCTTTAGCGGGCGTTACCACCAATAGCTTCTTTTCAGACACGCGCATCCTCCCGATCCCAGGTCCGGATTCGGCTCTCATCAGCGGGTTCCGTCACAACCCCCATCCTGATCAGCAGGATGGGGCACATGAGCAGGGGCATGTATGGTTGAAACGTGAGCGCCTCGAGCATCATGTTCAATGCCACGGCCACGAGGACCGAAAACCCGTACGCCGACAATGCCGAGCTCCGGGCGGCGGCCCGGACGGCGTAGGCGCGGATCCCAGTGGCCATGCTCATCACAAACAGGGACGCGCCGACCAGACCCGTTCCGAGCGCCATCTCCAGATAGGTGTTGTGGGCAGCGTCTACATAGAGATTGTCGGCGATCTTCCGCTCGGATAGAGGAAACCATGCCATCTCGGGCGGCACCGAAACATCTGACGTGGTGTCCGGTGTCCAGAAGGCGCCGAAGCCGTAACCCAGGATCGGCCGCTCCTTGAAGAATCTAAGGCATTCCTGCCACAGAGGTATTCGATTGGTCAGGGTGGTCGCATCTGAATCCTGACGGCCCAACAGCAGCGGGTCCGAGGAGAACGCCAGCAGACCGGCGCTCGCAAGCCAAAGAACGGAG
>JAOAPQ010000245.1 GCA_025462965.1 Bryobacterales bacterium | reverse complement strand
CGAGTCTTTACACTTTCTTGCAGGTCGTTGGACTTACTGCTTTCGAAAAAATGCCCATTTTACAGGTATTTGAGACTCCTAACTCGCGGACGGAACCAACCCCCAATCCTAACCAACTGAATCTATTCAACTTATAACCGGACAGCTGTGGGCCTGTCCTACGGCTGTGAGCGGCCTTTGCGGGTAAGTACTGGACTAAAGGACGGCGGAAGCGGATTCGCCCAGCTTGACTGAGACTTTCTGCTTCCGGCCATCGCGCCAGACTGTCAAATCCAGCGGGTCGCCCACGCGCTTACGGGTCATCGCGCGCGGGATCGCGTCCTGGGACTCCACGGGCTTTCCATCCACGGCGACGATGAAATCGCCGCCAACCAACAGGGCATAGGTGTTGCCGACAATCACACGCTTGTTCGGTCCGCGCACCCCCGCGTTTGCAGCCGCGGAGCCGCGTTCCACTGCCTGCACCAGCAGACCGCCATCGGTGGGCAGGCCCAGCGCCTCGGCGATTTCACCTTGCAGAAAATGAGCCCGCAGCCCAAGCACCGGTAGCCGGATGCGTCCGCTGCTGTGGTATTCGTCGAGCATCACCTTCGCCCGGTTGATCGGCATGGCAAACCCAATCCCGATGTTGCCCGCCTGGCCGTCTCCCATGGATTGCTGACCGTAGATCGCCGTGTTGATTCCGATTACGTTCCCGCGCGAATCCAGCAGCGGGCCGCCGCTGTTGCCCGGGTTGATCGCCGCGTCGGTCTGGATCAAATCCTCCAAGGGCTCGCTGTTTTCGCTGGTCAGTTCACGGCCGAGGGAGCTCACGATTCCCGTGGTCAGCGTCCCTTCCAGGGCAAACGGATTTCCGATTGCTAAAACCTTCTGGCCGACCTGCAGGACGTCCGAATCGCCCAGACGCACGAACGGAAGCTTGCGATTGGCGGTGATTTCAATCAGCGCAAGATCGTTGCGCGGATCTGTCCCCAAGACGCGCGCCTTGTATTGTTTGTGGTCCCAGAGCGTCACCGTCAGGTTTCGGCTGCCGTTGACCACGTGGTTGTTAGTCAGGATCTGGCCATTCTCGTTGATGATGAATCCGGAACCGGTACCCTTCGCGGGAAATACCTGCATGAACCAGTTCTCCTGGTACACAATGCTCGTGATGTTCACCGTCGCGGTATGCGCGGACTTATAGATATCGATATTGTTCTGCTCGTCCGGAAAGAGCCCGGCCGTTTGCGCAGTAGCCGGCTGCGACCACAGCTTCCCCGTATCGGCGATCGGCCGCAGGAACCCGGGCATGTGCATGGTCTGCGCGCTCCATTGGCTTTTCGACGTTATATACCAGAAGCCGAATACCAGCAGCATGGTCATGAGCAGGGTGCGTGATCTCATTGTTCAATTTTCGCCTCAGCGAGCCGTCTAAGACCATTGTAAAGGTCGGCCGTCTGGCGGAGTGTGTCCTCCTTGGTCCCGGAAGTATCGACGACGAAATCGGCATATTTCCGCTTTTCATCCAGAGAGAGCTGCCGGTTGAGCCGCGCGAGGACATCCTTCAGCGCGGCGCCGTCACGGTGCATCGCCCGTTCGATCTGCTGTTCCATGGTGCAGACGGCCAGGACCAGCTTGTCGAAGCGTTGGTAGCTTCCGGTTTCAATGAGAATGGCCGCTTCCACCACCACGATTCCGTCCGGGGCGCTTGCGGCGATCAATTCGTCTTCACGGCGGAAAACCGCAGGATGCACAATGGCATTGAGCTGCGCGAGCCGCTCGGGATTCGAGAACACCTCTGAGGCCAGGAGCTTGCGGTCGATCAAGCCGTCACTGGATAGGATGCCTGTGCCGAATCTTTGAACGACGTCGGAATAGGCGGCGCCCCCCGGCAGCAGCACTTCATGGCCGAGCTGATCGGCCTGGATGAGAACGCAGCCCATCTCCATCAACGCTTTCCCGACGAAGCTCTTGCCGGAGGCAAGGCCCCCGGTCAGACCAACCTTGAGCATGTTCACCCGCTACGTTAACACCACTTCTGCGGTGTATCCGACCTGTAAAGCCGCGCGCCGATGGGACGGGCGCTTCCGCGTAAAATGTATCTTCGACCCCAAATGGAGACACTAGCCGCCATCCGCGGGCATCTCGCCGCCCTAGCCATACCGTACCGCGAAGTGCATCATGAACCGACCCTCACCTCCGAAGATTCGGCCCGCGCCCGCGGCGAGGACCTTCGCATCGGCGGAAAGGCTCTTCTTATCAAGACGGGCGATGTCTTCCGGCTCTTCGTCCTTAGCGCCTCGCGCAAACTGGATTCCGCTGCCGTGAAAACCCGATTTGGCGCAAAAAAACTACGCTTCGCGTCCGTCGATGAGCTACGCGAACTTACCGGCCTGACACCCGGTTCCGTGCCGCCGTTCGGCCCGCCGATCCTCCCGTTCGAACTCTACGTCGACGAATCGATCCTCGCCAACCAGAAAATCGCGTTCAACGCCGGTTCGCTCACCGATTCGATTGTCATGAACGTGGACGATTATCGCAAGGCCGCTCAACCGGAGATCTTCGCCTTCTCCGAGTAGGGCAGTTCACCGCGAGGAACGGCACTATAGATGCAAGCGCGAGGTCATGAGAACCCCGCGCACCTCCGCCTGCGTGGCTTCGATACTGGTCGCATGCGCTCTGCCGGTCTTCGCGGAGCCGGCTTCTCTCTACGTTGAGACGGGTGGCAGCTGTAGCGGGTTGCCGCTGGTCGATGATGGCGCCGACTCCGGCTCCACGCCCTCCGATGTGCGCGACCCGGTATATTACCCGGGAGACACCGAGCGCCTGAAACCCTTGGGTAAGAAGCTGCTCAGCAATATCTGGCTGGATCAGAAGCAGATCTGGACGAGCCCGTTACGCATGAACCGCCACAATGCCGGATGGTGGATTTTATTTGGCGGCGCGACGGCAGCGTTGATTGCAACCGATCACGATACTTCCTCTGTATTTGAAAACTCCCCGGGCCAGGTGCGGGCCGGGAATGACATATCGAAAATCGGCGCGAGCTACACCGTGATTCCGCTGGCGGCGGCCTTCTATCTGACGGGGGTTATGACGGATAATCCGAAGGCGCGGGAGACCGGAGTGTTGGGTTCGGAGGCGATGCTGGATTCGATCATCGTCTACGCGGTCACGAAAACCATCGCTTCCCGCAACCGGCCCAACTCCACGAAAGAAGCCGGCCACTTTTTCAGCGGTGGCAGCAGCTTTCCTTCGGGGCACGCCATGACGTCATTTGCCTTCGCATCGGTGATCGCTCATGAGTACGCCAGCACTAAATGGGTTCCGGTAGCGGCTTACGGGCTAGCTACGGTGGTCAGTGGCGCACGGTTCGCGGCGCGCCAGCACTACGCCTCAGACCTGGTAGCCGGGGGCGCGATAGGTTGGTTCATCGGGACGTATGTCTACCGCACCCATGAAGACCATCGGGCGCATACACATAGTGTGGTCTCGCGCATTGCTCCGGATATCAGGCCCTCCACAGCCACGTACGCAGTGGCGTTCAACCTGGCGCGCTGAAACGTGTCGCGCCTCAGGAGGGAGTTTTTTACGAACGCGTGATCGAGATGCCGCCGTCGACAAGGTGTGCCGTGCCCGTCACAAATGAAGAATCGTCTGAGGCTAAGTAGAGAATTGACTTTGCCAACTCCTCCGGTGACCCCACTCTCTTCAAGGCGTGCATTTTGGCCAAACCATCCTGGGACTCCGGCGACCCATTGACGGAATAGAACATCGGCGTGGCCACGGCGCCTGGCAATACTGCGTTAACTCTGACGCCTTGCGGCCCAAATTCGGCGGCAAGGGCCTGCGTCAGCCCAATCAATCCTGACTTACTGGCCGCATACGAAGCAACTCCAGGGAAAGAGAAGCTATAGCCAACGAATGTGGACGTGAAGACCACTGATCCTCCGCCATGCTTTATCATCTCCGCAATCTGGTGCTTTGCACCAAGGAAGGCACTGGTGAGGTTGATTGCCAGCGTATCGCTCCAACCCTTTTCGGAGACTCCCGTAGACGGCCCGGTCTCCCCGATGCTTCCAGCATTGTTGACGGCTACATCCAGCCGCCCAAAATGACTTACTGCCATGGACACAAGGGCCTTTGCAAACTCTTCCGACTGCACGTCTCCGGCTAGCGCGATCGCCTCACCGCCTCCCGAGCTAATCTCCGCAACGAGTTTCTTGAGTTCTGACTCGCGCCGTGCAGCGACCACAACTTTGGCGCCTTCCTGCGCGAACAATTTAGCTGCGGCGTAACCGATCCCCGAGCTTGCTCCGGTCACGATCGCCACCTTTCCTTCCAGACGTGTCATTGGTTCTCCTCGTTTAGACTTTCCAGTCTAAGAATGGGTAATAGAGTATTCGGTCTGGAAAAGGATTCAGCCGGATCTACTCAAGTGACGCTAAGGCTGCCGTCGCGATGTTCTCGAGCGCTTTGCGGTCATGGTTCAGTCTGGCAAGAGCCCGCATGCCCTGGATAGCAGCGATGAATAACCTTGCCAACGCGGTTGGGTCCTGTCTAGGTGAGATTTCCCCGTGCGCCTGTCCTCGCTTCAGGGCGTCTACAAAAATGCCTTCGATCGTCCTTTGATTGCGGCGGAGGAGGGTTGCGATTTCCTGATCCCTGGAACCGAGCTCGAGGTTGGCGCTCAGCAGGAAACATCCGCGCTCGCGCTCCTCGCGGGTCTCCCGGCTCAAATCGAAAAGCAATTTGCTGAATCCTTCTCTGACCGACTTCTTTGCGACGAAAAGGTCGCGTAGCGTCGCGTGATTGCCATCGCGATAGTGCCTGAGCGCTTTCAAATAGAGCGCGCGCTTGTCCCCAAAAGTGTCGTAGAGACTCTGCCGGGCCACACCCATCTCCCTCATCAGCGTATCCAGAGATGTGTGCTCGTATCCAAGACGGCAAAAAACGTTTACCGCCGCCTCCAGCGCCTTTTCGGGTTCAAACTCCTTTGTACGCGCCATATGTGGACTGTACGGTCTAGAATAGCACTTGCGCCCATTGTGTCGGCTGGACGCCAGCTCCCTGTCAGATCGTCGCCTGCAACAGCATAGAACATCGTCGTATATCATTGATAAGAAATGGGATCAGGCCTTGGACGACCACGTGCAACCCAGCTTCACGAGCAAGTCGGAAGTAACCGGAAATGACCAATGTCATTGGGCGATACCAACCTTGATCAAGAACTTCGAGTGTCGCGTGCTCTGCAAAACGCATTAAGCGCGTCAGGTTTGGACGAAGTTGC
>JAOAPQ010000720.1 GCA_025462965.1 Bryobacterales bacterium | reverse complement strand
CGAACCATTAGATCGCGGATGATCAGGAGAGACCAGCGATCTCCGAACATCTCGAGCGCGATACTCACGGGGCAGGCGGACCGGCGCCTTGCGTCAGCCTCTCCGGGCACATTGGACATAATATTTGCATCGCTTGCGAATTGCAAGCGATTTTGGGGGGCGCTTCCGGCGGACTCGTTATGCCCTGCACTGACATGCGGAGGGATAACGATCTCAGGCTACTTGCGGCTCCGCCCTCAGCCGGTCTCGGACCATCTCCGGACGCAGCAAAATGCTTTTCCGGGAATAGCGCAGGTAACCCTGGCGCCGGAACTGATTCATGGAGTGGGTAACGATTTCCCGCGAGGTGCCGACATATTGCCCCAGCAGTTCATGCGTGAAGGCGGTTATCTCCACCCATCCGTCTTCGGTTTGGCGGCCCATCCGTTCGGAGAAGCGGAGCAACGCCTGGGCCAGTCGGCGGCCGATAGGGTCAACCGAGAGACTCTCGATGCGCTGTTCGAGATACACGGAACGTTGTACAAAAAGCTGGAGTAGCCCGATGGCCAGCTGCGGACGGCGCGCGGCGATGTCTTCGATCTGACCGGTCGTCCACGCCATGACTTTTGTGTTCTCCAACGCGACGGCCGTTTCGGTCCCGCGATCGGATAACTCCAGGAAGGCCGATTCGCCGAAGAACTCGTCGCACGGATAAATGTCGATCACTACCTGGCTGCCGTTATCGGCCAGACGGAAGACCTTTATCTTGCCAGCGATGACGAGATAAACACTCGTCGAGGGCTGACTCTGACCGTAGATGGTCTGACCTCTACCGTACTCGTGAATCGCGGAGCACGGCAGGTAAGCGAGTGGATCTTCAAGGATTTTCCCCGATAGAGTGGTCGCTGGGCCATTCTCCATTGAGTGTGCCTCCCGGCACGATTGAAAACTACCATTGCCGAGCGGCTTCGAACGGGTTCTCTGCTCACATTCGGGATAATAAGGTACCAGTACTAATGGACGCTTGACCGCAGTTATCGGATTGACCTAGCGAGCGATCTATGAGATGACATTTATCGCCTGGCGGCGTGTAAATCGGCAACTCTTGCATCGATTTGCATCGCCTGCCGCTTGCGCCGCGTATTTCGAAGGACCTGGGCATACGTGGCAAGTACGTCTGCGCTCTCCTCGAGCGCGAGGGAATGTCTCAGCGAGTCTTCTGTCTCGCGATATTTGCGCTGTGCCAGATAAGTCACGGACAAATTACTCCAAACGATGGCTGCCGCGTGGTTATGTGGACTCTCACTCTGCTCGAGGATAGCGAGCGACGATGTTGCGAAGGACAAGGTCGTCGTCGGGCTCGGTGAGGTGACGGGTAACATCTGGAGCCTGAAGCGAAAGTGAGACGAACCCGCATGTTAGCCTTCGAACGTGTCCACTCCTCAGTTCAACCTGGCGTCCGCCGCGCGCGCGGAGATGATCCACGAAGGCTTCGATCCCGATTTCCCGCCTGGAACGGAGGAGCAACTCGCGGCGATTAAGTCGCGTCCGCCACTGCAGCCCCCTGCAGGCGTGCGCGATCTGCGCAATCTCCTGTGGTCGTCTATCGACAACGACACGTCGCGCGATCTCGATCAGGTCGAATTCGCTGAGCGCATTCCGTCGGGGATCAAGGTGCTGGTCGGCATCGCCGATGTAGACTCCGCTGTGCCGAAAGACTCACCCATCGACCAGCACGCGGCGTCGCAGACGATTACCGTCTACACGACCGTGCGCACGTTCCCGATGATCCCGGAGGTGCTCTCGACCGATCTTACTTCGCTCGAGGAGAACGAGGACCGTGCCGCGATAGTGATCGAATTCGTGGTCAAGGCGGACGGCTCCTTCACTTCGCCTGACGTCTATCGCGCTCTGATTCGTAACAGGGCACAGCTGGCTTACAACGCGACGGGCGCATGGCTCGAAGGCCGCGCGCAAGCGCCGCCGAAGGTCGCGGCCTCCGCGGATCTGCAAGCCCAACTCAAGCTTCAGGACGAAGCGGCCACCGCGCTGCGCGCTGAGCGTCACCGTCTGGGCGCTCTCAATTTCGACCGGGTGGAAACCATCGCCATCGTGACGGACGGCCAAGTACATGGCATACAAGCCGCCCGGAAAACGCGCGCGAACGACCTGATCGAAGATTTCATGATCGCCGCCAACGAAGTGACTGCGACGATGCTCACGGGCCACGCCGCCTCCATGATTCGCCGCGTCGTGAAAACACCGGAGCGCTGGCCGCGCATCGTGGAACTCGCGGCGCGCTACAACGAGCAGCTGCCCGAGCAGCCGGATTCCGCCGCGCTCAATGCATTTCTGGAGCGGCGCCGCGCCGCCGATCCTGTCCACTACCCCGATATCTCGCTCGCCGTCGTGAAACTGATGGGACCTGGCGCGTATATCCTGCAGCGCCCCAACGATACGAGCGTCGGGCATTTCGGCCTCGCCGTGCAGGACTACACGCACTCCACCGCGCCTAACCGGCGCTTCTCCGACCTGGTTACGCAACGCCTGCTAAAAGGTGTGTGGGCCAAGCAAGCACCTTATTCCGATGGCGAACTGGCCGACATCGCGCGGAACTGCACGCTGAAAGAAGATGCGGCGCGGAAGGTGGAGCGCACGATGATGAAGCGCATTACCGCGGTTGCCCTGCATGACAGGATCGGTCAAACCTTCGCCGGAGTGATCACAGGCGTGAGCGATAAGGGAGTGTTCGTGCGCGTTTTCGACCCGCCCGCGGAAGGCCGCGTAATCCGCGGCGAGGCGGGACTGGATGTCGGGGATCAGGTGCGCGTAACGCTGCTCAACACCGACCCCCAGCGTGGATTTATCGACTTCGGGCGCGCCTAGGCGGAGACCGAAACGCCGGCCTTCGCGTACCAGGGCTTCGCGGACTTGATGGCCTCGTTCACGGCGTTGATATTCTTCACGCCCTGATCGCTCAGCCAGTCTTCCAGGGCTTTCATGCCCTGCTTCGCGAATACCGGGACGCCTTCGGCCCACGTCGCGCGCCCGCAGAGCACGCCGGAATAGTCGGTTCCCGATTCCGAAGCCATATGCAGCGATTCGATGAACTGGGCGTTGCTCACTCCCGCACTCAGGTAAATGAACGGCTTCGTTGCAACCGCCGCAGCTTTGCGGAAAAGCTCCAGCGCTTCGGCGCGCGTGTACGCCTTCTGGCCTTTGTAAACGCTGCTGCCTTCCACGTACACGGCGTTGACCGGCACCTCCACCTTCAGCACGTCGACACCATATTGCGGCTTCGAAAATTCGCTCATGGAGGCGGTCACGATCTCCGGCTTCTTCTTCGCATATTCCAGACCCTTTTCATCGCCGCCCGCCGGATCGTATCCGACGAACTCGAGGAAGAACGGGATATCGTTTCCCTGACACTCCGCTCCGATGCGCTCGATGAACGCATGCTTGATGTCATTCACCTTCGGGTCGTCGAAAGGCGTGTAGTAGATCAGAATCTTGACGGCGTCGGCGTCCCAGTCCTTGATGCGTTTCGCGGAAACATGCGGCAGCAGATCCGGCAGGCGGCCGGGCTGGGTGTTGTCATAGCCGCTCGCTTCATACGCCAGCAGCAGGCCGGCATTTTTGGCGCGCACCTTGGCGGCGGGCAGGCCCCATTCGGGATCCAGAAGAATTGCGCTCGCGTGCGGCGTCAACACCTTGGTCACCGCGATCTTGAAATCCTGCATCATCTCGTCGGTGATCGCTTTCGGATCGACACCTTTGGCGGCGGCCAGCGATTTTTGCAGGCTTCCGCGCTGGTCCATAGCGGCGGCGGCGATAATACCCTCTTTGTTGGCGAGGGCTTCCATGTGTTTCCGTTTTCCAGCTGACATGCTCATAAGTGTTGTTTGCTTGATTATGACACGCGACGAAAGTAGCGCTCCGCGCGCCGCACGTCGGTGAAAATGCGGGCTTTCAAGGCTTCCGGCGATTCGAATTTGCGCTCATCGCGGATGCGCGTCAGGAACTCGAGCCGGATACGCCGGGGAGTTCCGTCCAGCGGCTCGAGAAGGAACGTTTCGATGGTCAGCGCGTCGCCGTTAAACGTTGGCCGGCGGCCGATGTTCGTCACCGATTTCCACGTGCGGCCGGATTCCACGTCATGCGTGCGGGTCACGTAGACGCCGTTTGCCGGCAGTACTTCGTGTGTGGGCGCGAGATTCAAGGTCGGCACGGTGTGCTTGCGGCCGATTCCGTGTCCACTGACCACATCGCCCTCGAGCGTGAACGGGCGCCCCAACAGACGGCAGGCGCGCGACACCTTGCCCGCTTCCACCAATCCGCGAATCAAGCTGCTGCTCACGCGCTCGCCGCGAATAGAAACAGCCGCCACCAGTTCGGTAGTGAAACCCAGCTCGCGGCCCATCTCTGCCAGGAGGTTCGTATCGCCGGCATGCTTGTGGCCGAAACGGAAATCGTGTCCGACGAGGATGGCGCGCGCCCTCAACTTATTTACCAGCACTTCGCGGACGAAGTACTCGGGCGGCCACGCGGCGACGCCGGCATCGAACGGCAGGATCAGGAGTTCGTCTATTCCCTCGGCGCGCATCAAATCGGCCCGCTCGGCCGGAGTCGTCATCAGCTTTGGCGCGCGGTCCGGTGCTACAACACGAGTGGGATGCGGGTCGAACGTCATGGCCGCCGCGCGGCAGCCGAGCTCACGCGCCGTTTGTACGACGCGCTGAAGAATGCGGCGGTGCCCCGCGTGCACGCCGTCGAAATTCCCGACGGTGAGCGCGCACGGCCCGAAATCCGGCGGCAGGTCTTCCAGGCGCGTGAAGAGGCGGAACTCAGGCGACATCGATCTCCAAACCGTCATAGGCGAGCTGGATGCCGGGCGGGAGCGCCTGCTCCGTTTCCTTGTGGGCCAGGTCGTGTGAAATGTGGGTGAAAAACGCGCGGCGCGGCGCCAGCCTGCGGACGCTCTCGACCGACGTCTCCACCGTGGAATGCGTCGGATGCGGCTTGTGGCGCAAGGCATCGAGGAATAGCACGTCCAGTCCGCGGAGCTTTTCCATGGATTCCTCCGGGATCTCACTGTGGTCGGTCAGGTAAGCCGCGTTCCCGAACCTGTAGCCGTAGATAGGCGCGCGTCCATGCAGCACGCGAATCGGCTCGAAGGCGAGGCCGTGCAAATCCACAGGTTTGCCGTTCAGAACGTGAGTGTCGAGCTGGGGCACGAACGTGGTGCGCGCCCGCTCGCTAAAAATGTAGTGGAAGACCTGCCGGACCGTTCCGATGGTGTCGGCAGCGCCGTAGATGGGAATTCTGCCGCCCTGGTGGAAATTGAACGGCCGGAGGTCGTCGAGGCCCATGATGTGGTCCGCGTGCGAGTGCGTGAAGAGCACGGCGTCCACGCGCTCCAGGCCGGAGCGAAGCGCCTGGGTGCGGAAGTCCGGCGTGGTGTCGATCACGAACCGCCGGTCGCCGTGGCTGATTGAGATGGATGGGCGCAGCCGATTGTCGCGCGGATCGGAGGAGGTGCAGACGGCGCACCGGCATCCGATCACCGGAACTCCTGAGCTGGTGCCGGATCCCAGCACCGTGATCTTCATGGAACGATGATCCGGGGCTTGTCGTCGTCGGGCGTGATGATGCGGGAAGGCTCTTCGGATGCGCTCTTAGGCTGGGCGGAGGCTTGCACGAAGCGAAACCGCAGTTCCGCCAGCGAATTATTCAGCAGCCGCTCTTCTTCCAGGCTCAGGTTGCCTTTGGTTTTTTCCTGGATGACGCCCAGCAGGTCAATGCTGTGCCGGGCCACTTCTAAATCCGGACCGGCGCCTTCTTCGTCCTGGCCGAGGTCAAACAGACCCATATTCACTTCGGCCTGGGTCCGCAGGGAATAAACCAGAAATTCGAATGTCGCCGGCGGCATCGGCATCGGTTCATTGCTCATGCTCCCTTTAGTATGTAGCATCCGGC
>JAOAPQ010000805.1 GCA_025462965.1 Bryobacterales bacterium | reverse complement strand
GGAGCGCATTAACAGTTCCCACGCGATCATTTCGAACATCCGGACTACCGCACGGACTGGTGGTATTACACCGGGAACGTCCGCGACAAGGCCGGCCGCCGCTTCGGATTCGAATTAGTGTTCTTCCGCCTGGGCGAGCGAGCGGGCGATACAACAAACCCGTCCGCCTGGCGAGTGGACGATGTTTACCTGGCCCACGCCGCCTTGACCGATATCGAAGGAAATCGATTTCACTACACGGAGCGGCTGAACCGCGCGGGCCCCGGGATCGCGGGAGCGAGTTTCGCGCAGAAAAGGATCTGGAACGGGAACTGGAAGAGCGTCTGGACTGGCGAGCGCCAGCAAATCGAAGCTATTTCGGATGATTTCTCCTTCGTGCTGGCACTGAATCCCGTGAAGCCGCTCGTCATTCATGGGGTGAACGGGATCAGCCAGAAGGCGGAAGGGACGGGACGCGCTTCTCACTACGTTTCTTTCACTCGACTCCAGGCCGCCGGTACCCTTCGCGCCGGACGCGCGTCCTATGAGGTAACCGGCGATGCATGGATGGATCATGAATGGTTCACGGAGCAGCTCGACCCGGCGCAAAGGGGCTGGGACTGGTTCAGTATCCAATTGAACGACGGTACCGATCTGATGCTTTTTCAGCTGCGGCGGAAGGATGGAACGATCGATCCTTTTTCAGCAGGCACGCTGATTGATCGCGCAGGCCGCGCGCGGCACCTTACATCACGGGAGTTTTCCCTCGTCCCCATTGACACATGGACCAGCCCGAAAACTGGTGCGCGCTATCCAACGAAATGGCATGTGTCAACTCCAGCGCTGGGCCTGGACATAACTTGTGCCGCGACTATGGATAGTCAAGAACTAAACACGATTATCGGACGTACTAGTTATTGGGAAGGTGCGGTTACTTATTCCGGATCGCATGCGGGCGTTGGTTATCTGGAGATGACAGGTTATGTCAAACCTGTAAATATGCAGTAAATAGATAACCAGAAACTAACTATTCACTCGCGACTGCGTCGAACCCCCTGTAAGTCGACGGAACAAGATTTTTCGAAGTCCGTATAGACCTTCAGGAGAAACTAAATGAGCAACACAATTCGAATCGCACTTCTTTCCATGACGGCCGCCGCGCTTGCGAGCGCTGCCACGTACCGGTTCAATCTTCCACTGGAAGCGACACTCGACGGCCAGGAACTGAAGGCAGGCGAGTACACGGTTGACGTGAACGACACGACGGCCGTGATCAAGGGCGGCAAGAAGAGCATCGAAACCAAAGTCAGGACCGAGACCCCGGAACGGAAGAATAATGCCACCACGGTGAAGTACAACCAGGCAGACGGCAAATATACGTTGCGTGAACTTCATCTGGGCGGCAAGAAGCTGAACCTGATATTCGAATCCGGCAAAGCTGCCAACGGCGGACTCTAACGCACCAGCGTACGGCAGGCCATCGTATCGGGTGGCCTGCCGCCTCTGCGCCGCACCCTCCTTCTCCTGTAAACTAGTGGAAGACCCATTCCCCAGGAGGAAATATTGGATTTAGCGATTCTGGCCTTGGAAGACGGAACCGTCTTCGAGGGCAGAAGCTTTGGCGCGCCCGCCGAGCGCTCCGGTGAAGTTGTTTTCAATACGGCACTCACCGGCTACCAGGAAATTTTCACCGATCCGTCGTATTCAGGACAGATCGTAATCCTTACCAATCCCCAGATCGGCAATTACGGGACGAGCGTTCACGACAGTGAAGCGAGCAAGCCCCATATTGAAGGTCTGGTCGTCCGCGAGTTCTCCAGCCTGACAAGCAACTGGCGCTCGGACGAAGGCGCACGGGAATTCCTGGAGCAGTATCGGATTCCGGTCGCGTCCGAACTCGATACGCGCGCGCTTGTGCGTCATCTGCGCAGCCGCGGTGTTATGCGGGGCGTGCTGTCGTCCGTTGAATCCAGCGGCGAAAAGCTCGTCGCCAAGGCGCGCTCCATTCCTTCCATGGCCGGGCTGGACCTTGCCAGTCGCGTGACCACCCCATCTGTCTATCAATGGAATGAATCCGTGGAGCGCTGCTCGCCCTCCGAGGTTCTCGCTCCCGATGCGGAACGCAAGTACAATGTTGTCGCCTACGACTTCGGCATAAAGCACAACATTCTGCGGCGCCTCGTCCATTCCGGCTGCAACGTTACCGTGGTTCCCGCGCTTACGTCCGCCGAGGATGTTCTCGCGCTCAGGCCGGATGGCGTGTTCCTTTCGAACGGCCCCGGCGACCCTGAACCGCTGACCACGCAAGTCGCGAACATTCAAAAACTGATCGGCAAGACACCCGTGTTTGGCATTTGCCTCGGACATCAGCTTTTGGGACTGGCGCTCGGCGGGAAGACGTACAAGATGAAGTTCGGCCACCGCGGCGCGAATCACCCGGTGTTGAATCACCTCACGCAGCGCGTGGAAATCACGTCGCATAATCACGGCTTCGCCGTGGACCCCGATTCGTTGAACCCCAGCGATATCGAAGTCACGCACGTCAACCTGAACGATCACACACTTGAAGGATTCCGGCACCGCCGGGAACCGGTCTTCTGCGTGCAGTATCACCCCGAGGCGGCGCCCGGTCCGCACGATTCGCATTACCTGTTCGGAGATTTCGTGAAGCTGATGGCGGAGAACAAGTAAATGCCGCGCAGAAACGATCTCCACCGCATCCTCATCATCGGCTCGGGGCCGATCATCATCGGGCAGGCTTGCGAGTTCGATTATTCCGGCACACAGGCCGCTAAGGCCCTCCGCGCCGATGGCTACGAAGTGATCCTGGTCAACTCGAACCCGGCCACGATCATGACCGATCCGGACCTGGCGGATCGCACTTACATCGAACCGCTCAGTGTCGCTTATCTGGAAGAGATCATCCGCAAGGAGCGGCCGGATGCGCTTCTTTCCACGGTCGGCGGCCAGACCGGGCTCAATCTCTCGGTCGAGCTTGCGGAGGCCGGCGTACTGGAAAAATACGGCGTCGAACTGATCGGCGCGAAGATTGACGCCATCAAGAAGGCCGAAGACCGCCTGCTGTTCAAAGATGCGATGCGGAAAATCGGACTTGAAACTCCGGTATCGCAGCTTGTGAACAATGTCGAGGACGGTCTGGCGTTCGCAGCCAGGCACGGATATCCGTGCATCCTGCGCGCCAGTTTCACCATGGGCGGCTCGGGCGGCGGCATCGCGTACAACCGCGAGGACTGCACCGCGATTCTGGAGCGCGGCATCGCGCTCTCTCCTGTCCATGAAGTTCTGATCGAAGAAAGCGCGTTGGGGTGGAAGGAATTCGAGCTCGAAGTGATGCGCGATCTCGCGGACAACGTCATCATCGTCTGCTCGATCGAGAACTTCGATCCCATGGGCGTCCATACGGGCGATTCAATCACCGTGGCTCCCGCGCAGACGCTCACCGACCGCGAATACCAGATGATGCGCGATGCGGCGATCCGCTGCCTGCGCGAAATCGGCGTCGATACAGGCGGCTCGAACGTACAGTTCGCCATCAATCCAAAGAACGGGCGGATGGTCATCATCGAGATGAATCCGCGCGTGTCGCGCAGCTCCGCTTTGGCGTCGAAGGCGACGGGTTATCCGATCGCGAAGGTCGCGGCGAAACTGGCCGTCGGCTACCGCCTGGATGAGATTCGCAACGACATCACTAAGGTGACACCGGCCTCATTCGAGCCGACCATCGACTATGTGGTCGCGAAAATTCCGAAGTGGCAGTTCGAGAAGTTCCCGGGCGCGGACCCGACGCTCGGCACGCAGATGAAGTCGGTCGGCGAAGTAATGGCGATCGGACGGACATTCAAGCAGGCGTTATGGAAGGGCATGCGCAGCCTTGAGACAGGCAAGGCCTTCGGTTCCGAGAGCTTCGACGTCAGCCTGATTCCGAGCAAGCTCATCACTCCCACTCCGGACCGCCTGAACTATATTCTGTTCGCACTCGAAAGCGGGTACACCGTGGACGACATCCACGAGATGACCTCTATCGACAAGTGGTTTCTCGACCAACTTCGGCAGGTGATCGAACTGGAAGGCGAGATCCGGAAAGACTCACTCCCGACAGCGACCCGCGATCTGTTCTCGCGCGCGAAACGAAGCGGCATCTCGGACTCGCAGATGGCGAAATTGTGGAGGGCCCCGGAACTCGATGTGCGCGCCCGGCGCAAGGAACTCGGCGTGAAGGCCGTTTTCAACCGCGTGGATACCTGCTCGGCGGAGTTCGAAAGCTTCACGCCGTATCTCTACTCCAGTTACGAACAGCACTGCGAAGCGGAGCCGAACGACGGGCCCAAGATCATGATCCTGGGCAGCGGGCCGAACCGCATCGGCCAGGGCATCGAATTCGATTACTGCTGCTGCCACGCCTCGTTCGCGCTGCGCGACCAGGGAATCGAATCGATCATGGTCAACTGTAATCCGGAAACTGTTTCGACGGATTACGATACCAGCAGCCGTCTTTACTTCGAACCGCTCACGCTCGAAAATGTCCTGAACATTTGCGACACGGAGAAGCCGGACGGCGTCATCGTGCAGTTCGGAGGGCAGACGCCGCTGAATCTGGCGCTGCCGCTGAAGCGCCTGGGGGTCCCGATCATAGGTACCGATCCCGATAACATCGACCTCGCCGAAGATCGGAAACTATTCGGGAAGCTGCTGGAAGAGCTCCGGATTCCTTCGCCCGAGAATGGCAGCGCGACCAGCGTGGAGCAGGCATGCGAAGTGGCCCGGCGCATCGGCTATCCCGTTCTAGTGCGTCCCAGCTATGTGCTGGGCGGCCGCGCAATGGTGATTGCGTATGAAGAAGCCACCGTGCAGCAGTACATGCGCGAGGCCGTAAGCTTCTCACAGGATCGCCCGGTGCTGATCGATCGGTTCCTGGAAGAGGCGACCGAAGTCGACGTCGACGCGCTTTCGGATGGCGACGACGTGCTCATCGCGGGCATCATGGAACACGTGGAGGAAGCGGGCGTACACTCCGGCGATAGCTCCTGCGTGCTGCCCCCGCATTCCCTCTCGCCCGAGGTTCTGCGCACCATCGAGGATTACACCGTGCGGATGGCGCGCGCGTTGAAGGTGATCGGCCTGATGAACGTGCAATACGCAATCAAGGATGGCGTCGTGTATGTCATCGAGGTGAATCCGCGGGCGTCGAGGACCGTGCCTTATGTCGGCAAGGCGACCGGCGTGCCGCTGCCGAAGATCGCGGTGGCGCTGATGCTCGGCCAGAAACTGCGCGATGTGACCGAGTACAGGGGGGTTCTTCCCGTTCCGCAGAGTTTCGTGAAATCGCCCGTGTTTCCATTCAACAAGTTCCCCGGAGTCGATCCGGCGCTTGGTCCCGAGATGCGGTCCACCGGTGAGGTGATGGGGATAGGCGAGAACTTCGGCGAGGCCTTCGCCAAGGCGCAACTCAGTGCGGGCACTCCCTTGCCCGACAGCGGCACAGTGTTTATCAGCGTCAACGACCGTTTTAAGGCGGAGGCTGTCGACATCGCGCGCAAGTTCTCGGGTCTGGGCTTCGAACTGGTGGCGACGCGCGGCACGGCCGCCGCGATTCGCGCCGCCGGACTTACCTGCAAGACAATCTTCAAGGTAAACGAAGGCCGGCCGAACGCCGTGGATTTATTGAAGGCCGGAACCATTCAGCTCGTGATCTATACCGCGACGGGCGCGCTTTCCTTCTCGGATGAGAAAGCAATCCGGCGTAGCGCGGTGCTCTATCGCGTCCCCTGCATTACTACGCTGAGCGGCGCCCGGGCGGCGGCCGAAGCCGTGGCGTCGCGGCGGCGCGACCCGGTGCGCGTGTGGAGTCTTCAGGAGATCCATGCGAAACAGCCGGTCAGTTAAACGTCAATCGTTTTCCGCTCAGCTTTTCCAGTATCGCCACCGGCGCGCGCTCGGGTTGAACCAGCGATCGCTGGGAAATGATCATCGTCTGCTCGAGCGCGTACCGGCCGGAGAGCACGGAGTGAGGAACCATATCCGTGAAGACCATCCAAGTGGAATTCGGCGGAAATGCGAAGCGGTATTTCGGACAGGTTTGCTGGTAATCCGTGTTGGCTTTCAGAAAATCATGGAAGCCCAGCATGAACTCGTCGTAAGGTGAGCGGTCCACGACAGGCAAGCCCGCGTGTTGCGCGATGCGCTTGAGGGAGCGCCCGACCGAGTTCAGAGGCTTCGCAGCGATGGGGCGCAAGCCCGCGGCATCGGCATACTCAGGCGCGAGAAGAGCGAACGGATCGGATGTGATCCACACGCGATCCTTCGCCGGATTGATGTTCGTGAAAATGCGCAGAATCAAACCGCCGTCGGTGGGACGAGTGGGAAATGCATCCGTGTGCAGCAGGTCATTGCGCTTTTTCCAGGGCAGGTCGCGCCCTTCTTCTTCGATCGACCGGAAGCTGGCGTAATCCGTTTTCCATTG
>JAOAPQ010000650.1 GCA_025462965.1 Bryobacterales bacterium | reverse complement strand
TGCCGCGCGACCGGCCGCGGTACGCGATGGGGGTGGGGATGCCGGAGGAGCTTGCGGAATATGTGGCGCGCGGCATCGACATGATGGATTGTGTCTTGCCGACGCGCAATGCTCGCAACGGCTGCCTGTTTACTTCCGGGGGGCGGGTAATCATCAAGCACGCACGATATAAGGAGGATCCGGAGCCGCTCGACCCGAAGTGCCCGTGCTACACATGCCGTACCTATTCCCGGGCGTACCTGCGTCATTTGTTCCAGGCGGGCGAGATCCTGTATGCCTCTCTTGCGACGCGCCACAATATCCAGCGGTACCTTGACATCATTCGTGAGATCAGGCACGCTATCATATTGGGAACGTTCCCCGAATACCTCCGCGCATTACGAGACATCCCCGTCGAGAGCTTTTAGAGTAAACGAGTGTTGCCGAACCTAATCCTCCTCCAAGCATCCGCCTCCAATCCGCTATTGCAGGCGCTTCCGATCGTCGTCATCTTTGGCATCTTCTATTTCCTGCTGTTTCTGCCCATGCAGAAGCAAAAGAAACAGCAGAAAAAGATGTTGGAAGAGCTCAAGCCCGGCGATACGGTGGTGACCAACGGGGGGATCGTCGGCAGCATTACCGCGGCGGACGGGGACATGTTGATTTTGCGGGTGAAGCCGGACAACGTGAAGTTGCAGTTTGCGCGTAGCGCGGTGGCGAGCATTGTCTCCACGGACGTGGTCAAGTAGGGTAGAATTCTAGGACGTTTTCCTAATATAAGTTTCCATGCAGAAGAATTTGACAGTGAAGACGGTCGTCATCGTTGCGACCATGCTGGTTTGCCTGTTCGGTATCATCGGCATTCCGCGCTCGGGCGCGGAGCTGAAGAACAACATCGATAAGAACATCCGCCTCGGGCTGGACCTGCGGGGCGGAAGCCAGCTCGTGCTACAGGTGCAGGTACAGGACGCCATCAAGGGAGTGGCGCAGCAGGTCGTCGATTCGATGCAGGAGGAGCGCCGGAAAGGGAATATCGACTTCACCGCCGTGGACCGCAACGATCCGACGACGATTGCGACCGCGGACACCATTCAGGTGAACGTCCACGGCGTAAACCCGAACAAGCTCAGCCAGTTCCGCGCGTTCGTGACGGATCATTATCCGCAGTGGGTGCTAGCCCCCACGAACGCGAACGATTTCAAGTTAAACCTGAAGCCGAGCGAACTGGTGGATATCAAGCGGCGCGCGGTCGAGCAATCAATCGAAACCATCAAGAACCGAGTGGACGCGCTTGGCTTGGCGGAAGCGCCGGTGCAGCAGCAGGGACGCGCGGATTCGGAGTTCGAGATTCTGGTCCAGTTGCCGGGCATCGACGACCCGGCGCGCGTGAAAGATATCATAGGGCAGGCCGCGCAGCTTTCGGTAGTGGAAGTGAAAGAAGGACCGTTCCCGTCCGAACAGGCGGCCCTGCAGCAGAAAGGCGGCGTTCTGCCGCTGAATACGGAGTTGTTGAACTATCCGCGCGGCGGCGAGGGTGGAAGCTGGTACCTGGTATCCCGTTCCCCGGTGATTACGGGGCAGGATCTGCGCAATGCGCGTCCTTCGCGCGATGAAGTGGGCAAGTGGGAAGCAAGCTTTACTCTTTCGCAGGATGGCGGCAAGCGGTTCGAAGCGTTTACAAGCACCAATATCGGAAATCGTTTGGGTGTGGTCCTGGACCGGACCTTGCGCAGCGTGGCGACGATCAACGCGGCCATCAGCGATTCTGGCCGCATCACGGGCCTGGGGAGTGAACAGGAAGCTTCGGATCTGGCGCTGGTCATGAGATCGGGATCTCTACCGGCGGGTATCCAGTACCTGGAAGAGCGCACGGTGGGTCCGTCGCTCGGCGCAGATTCCATTCATCAGGGATACATCGCGGGCATCGCCGGCCTGGCGGCTGTGATTATCGTGATGCTGGTTTACTACAAGTTCAGCGGAATCAATGCGGTGCTGGCTTTGATGTTGAATACGATCATCCTGATCGCGGCGCTGTCTTACTTCCACGCGACATTGACGCTGCCGGGCATCGCCGGCATCATCCTGACGATCGGTATGGCAGTCGACAGCAACGTGCTGATTTTCGAGCGGATTCGGGAAGAGCTGCGGAGCGGGAAATCGATCGTGTCGGCGGTGGACGCGGGATTCGGTAAAGCATGGTGGACGATCGTTGACACGCACGTAACCACGATCGTGTCTTGTTTGTTCCTTTTCCTGTTCGGGACGGGGCCGGTGAAGGGGTTCGCGGTGACTCTCGTCATCGGTTTGCTGGCGAACGTGTTCACGGCGGTTTTCGTGTCGAAGACAATTTTCGAGTTTGAGCTGTCGCGGAAAAAGCAAGTGACCGCGTTGAGCATATAGGGAACAAGATACGGGCAGCCGGTGTCATATCCAGTAGTAGTGATAGGCAGCGGCCGGCTCGGCGGATTGGGCAGGCAGTGACTGATGGAATTATTTAGAAATACTAACTTTGATTTTCTCAAGTGGAAGTCGCCGTTCATCATCGCGTCGTTGGTCATTACGGTGGCCGGGCTGATTAGTCTGTTCGCCAAAGGCGGCCCGCGCTGGGGCATTGACTTCCAGGGCGGTACCCTGATGACCTACAAGTTTTCGGGACCTCCACCGGTGGCGCAGATTCGCGCTGTGTTGGATAAGGCCCTGCCCGCCGCTCCCACGGTGCAGAATTTTACGGGCGGATTGAACCAGGTCTCCATCGGAACCGAAGGCGCGGATAACGCCGCGCTGACGAAGAACCGGCAGATCGTGCTCGACACGTTCGAGAAGACGTTTGCGCACCCGGAAGCGGGCAAGCTCGATTTCAACAATGCGAGCAAGGAAGCGATTAAGAATCAATTGCGCGATGCGTTAGTCAAAAACGGCGCGCTGCTGAGCGAGCCACAACTGGACAAGCTCGTGGAAGATATGCTGGTATTCCGTAATACTCCGCCGCGTTCCGGCGTGGTTACGGACTTCGGCCAGTTGTCGGCCGTGCCGGGCGCGACGCCGCAGGTAATCAAGGCGCTTCACGATACGTTCTACCTGGCTCCGTTTAACCTGCAGAGCACGGACTTCGTCGGTCCGAAGGTCGGCAAGGAATTGCGGACCTATGCGGTAAGGGCGACGCTGCTGGCGCTTGCGGGCATGCTGGCTTACATTGCCTTCCGGTTCGAATGGATCTACGGCCTGGCGGCGGTGATCGCGGTGTTCCACGATACGATCATCACGGTTGGCGTGTTCTCGATATTCAATAAAGAAATCGACCTCACGGTGATCGCGGCGCTGCTGACCCTTGTCGGTTATTCGATGAACGACACGATTGTCATCTTCGACCGCATCCGCGAGAATCTAAGACTGAACCGGCGCGAGAAGCTGGAGGACGTGATCAACCGCAGCGTGAACCAGACGCTGAGCCGGACCGTGATGACTTCCGGGTTGACGTTCCTTACCGTGCTCGCTCTGTTTCTTTTCGGCGGTCCGGTGCTGCACAACTTTTCTTTCGCGCTCGTGGTAGGTATCATCATTGGTACTTATTCATCGGTGTTTATCGCGGGCCCGATCGTGCTTTGGTGGCACAACAAGATGGAGGCTCGCAGGAAGTCAGCCCCTGTACTGGCTGCGCCGCCAGTGAAATCCGGCGTCACGGCTGCCGTTAAGCCGGGGATGGGTAAGGTTGTAAGGAAGGGACCAGCGGGCGCTTGACACCCGTTGCATCCGGCGCACCGTGTGATATAACGGTGCGCGTTAAGAGTGAAGCTTGCAATGAATAGATAGATCGATTGTCCGAGCTCCAGGGCCCCTGTCCCGCCCGAGCCGGCAGAATTTCCTAATCTCAGAGAGGCCGAAATGTTTGAACAGACATTTGTCGAAGGCGTAGGCAAGACGAACAAGACGTGGACGATTATGCTATCGTTCGCGGTTCAGATCCTGGTCGTCGGCGTCCTGGTGGTCATTCCACTGATTTACTTCGACCAGATCAAGTCGGCGCAGATGGCGAGTTTCCTGGTGGCGCCGCCACCGCCGCCACCGCCGCCGCCGCCGCCACCTGCGGCTGCCGTGAAGGTCGTTAAGCCGGTGGTCAAGATTGACCTCACCCACCTGGTCGCCCCCAAGACCATCCCCAAAGAAATCAAAATGATTAAGGAAGAGGAAATGCCTCCTCCGTCCGCAGGTGTCCCCGGTGGTGTTCCGGGCGGCGTTCCGGGCGGTACCGGTGGCGGCGTACTCGGCGGCATTTTAGGCGGTCTGCCGTCCGCGGCCCCGCCTCCCCCGCCTCCCAAGGCTGTGGAGAAGCCGAAGACTCCTTCGTCCATTCG
This sequence comes from Bryobacterales bacterium, assembly GCA_025462965.1. Taxonomy (GTDB): domain Bacteria; phylum Acidobacteriota; class Terriglobia; order Bryobacterales; family Bryobacteraceae; genus JALYXI01. The sequence goes on along the minus strand of JAOAPQ010000650.1, from coordinate 4,648 downwards.
GGTCGGCGGCAACGTGCAGGCGGCCAACATCCTGAAGCAGGTGAAACCTCCCTATCCTCCGCTCGCCCGCCAGGCGCGCATTCAGGGTACGGTCCGCTTCAATGCCGTAATCGGCAAGGATGGCAGGATTCAGAATCTGACGCTGGTGAGCGGCCACCCGCTGCTCGTGGCGGCAGCACAGCAGGCGGTGGAGCAATGGGTCTATAAGCCGACTCTTTTGAACAATGAGCCGGTGGATGTCATTACGACCATCGATGTGAACTTCACACTCAATCAGTAGAGTTTTTTTGCGGTAACATTTTTGCAAAGACAAGCTGTCTAAGTAACTTAAACTTCAACTCGCAGGAGACAAATAACGATGCTTTTACAAGTGCAGGTTTGGGCGTTCATGCTGCTCCAGGAGGCAGAGACCGTAGGTTGGGATCCCCGTTCGTTGTGGAACCACATGGGTCTTCTCGCCAAGTGCGTTGTCTTCGTCATGTTCATCATGTCGGCCTGGTCGATCGGCGTCATGATCGATCGCCTCATGGCGTATAACGCGGCGAAGAAACAATCGCGCGCTTTTGCTCCGGCCGTCGCCGGCGCGTTGCGCGAAGGCAAACTCGATGAAGCGGTCAAGATTGCGGACCGTTACAAGAAGAGCCACTTAGCCAAGGTCGTAGTCGCGGGTTTGCAGGAATTCCAGGCACACCAGGCTTCTACGGAGATATCGGGTGAAGAGATAGAAGCTTCCAAGCGCGCGCTCGAGCGCTCTGAAGCGATTGTGCATGCCGAATTGAAGCGCGGCGTTTCGAGCCTCGCGACTATCGGTTCCACGGCGCCGTTCGTCGGCCTGTTCGGTACCGTCGTCGGCATCATCAATGCGTTCAAGGAAATGCAGAACCAGAAGTCCGCGGGTATCGCGGCTATCGCGGGCGGCATTTCCGAAGCGCTCGTCACGACCGCCATCGGTCTGTTCGTGGCCGTGCCAGCCGTCTGGATGTTCAACTACTTCACGGGTAAGATCGACGCGTTCGACGTGGAAATGGGTAACTCCAGTTCTGAGCTCATCGATTACTTCCTTAAGCGCTCACAGCGAATTGCGGGCGTTCGGAAGTAAGCGGCGGTTCCAGCGAGTTGACCTCTTGTCCGGGCGCCGCCCGAAAACGGCGCCCGCTTAGAGATTGCTTATGAGCGTTAGAAAGTAAGTCGAGGAGATTGTCATGGAACAAAAAAAAGCTCCGCCTCCTGTATCAGATATTAACGTTACACCCATGGTGGACGTGATGCTCGTGGTTCTGATCATCTTTATGGTGATCACGCCGATGCTCTCGAAAACGGTACCCATCGACATGGCCAGGGCCCGGAATCCGATCACAATGGCGGACGCAGATAAGGAAGATGCGGTCATGGTGGCGGTCACCCGCGACGGCAAGGCGTTCCTGAGCCCCGGATCGGTCCTGATCGCGCCAGAGCAGCTTACCGAGAAGGTAAAAGATCTGTTGACCAACAAACCCACGAAGCTCGTCTATGTCAAGGCGGATGCACGCGCCAGATATGGCGTGGTGGAGGACGTGGTCGATTTCCTGCGTGGTGCCGGCGTCGATCAGGTTGGCTTGTTGACGGAAGAGATCAAGAGCAAGAAATCCGGCGCGGCTCCTGCCGGCGCAGGTCTGTAGCATATTTTTGAAAATTTTCTCTAAGGAGTACGACGATGGCATTTAATGTAGGCGGCGGTGGTGGCGTCCAATCCAACATCAACATGACGCCGATGATCGACATTCTGCTGGTGCTGTTGATCATCTTCATGGCCATTTCGCCTGTCCACCCCAAAGGTCTCGAGGCGCTGGCGCCACAACCGCCGCCTCCCAATTCCCCGCCCCCTCCCGAGAACGATACGACCGTTGTGATCAGCATCGATAAACAACACAACGTGAAGATCAATCAGGAAGCCTCGAGCTGGGACGGCCTGGAAGAACGTCTGGTGGCGATCTTCAAGCTGCGCAATCAGCGCGTGGTTTTCATCAAGGGCGATCCGGATCTGGATTATTCGTATATCGCGCAAGCGATTGATATCGCGCATGGAGCGAACATCGACAAGGTCGGATTGATGACGCCCAAAGTGGAGGCGGGCCAGTGATGCGTGCGAAGCAGATCGCACTCGCGGGAGGGCTCATTTGCCTGGGCCTTCTTTCGTCCGGGTGTCAGAAGCTGAAGGCTCGGGACAATTTGAATCACGGTGTCCAGGCCTTCAAGTCGGCGCAGTATTCCCAGGCCGTGAACTTCTTCAAGGAAGCCACGGATCTGGATCCGGACTGGTCGGTACCGCGGCTGTATCTCGCGATGTCCTATATGAGCCAGTGGATTCCGGGCGCGGAATCGCCGGAAAACAGCAAGTTCGCTCAATCCGCCATGGATCAGTTCATGAAGGTCCTTGAAAAGGATCCCAAGAACGAAATCGCGACCGCGTCCATCGCCTCGATTTACTTCAACCAGAAGAACTTCGAGAAAGCGGAAGAGTGGAACCGGAAGATGATCGCTGTCAAACCGGACAGCAAGGAAGCTTACTACACGCTGGGCGTTATCGCGTGGACGAAGTGGGTAGCCGTGGACTTGGCGGCCAAGGCCAAGATGGGGATGAGACGCGAAGATGGCCCTCTGAAAGACAAAGTAGGAAAGACCAAGACAGAGAAGGAAGAGCTGAAGGCCAAGTGGATTCCGATTCTCGACCAGGGGATCGCCGACGAGCAGAAGGCGATTCAGATCGACCCGAACTATGATGACGCCATGGCTTACATGAACCTGTTAATCCGGTACAAGGCCGATCTCGCCGACACGCCGGAGGAGTATAAGAAGCAATCTGCCATCGCGGATGAATGGGTCAATAAGGCGATGGAAGCCAGGAAGATCAACACCGAGAAGAAGGAAAAGGCCGCTAATAACGGCCAAAAGCAGTAGTAGCCGGTTTGTTTTTTCGCGGGGCGGATCTGGCAAGATCCGCCTTCGGCGTAGAGACGTTAAGATAGAGAAGTGTTCTCCGACACACCGGGGATTTCCGTACCTCCTCCTCCTCACATTCCGGTCACTGGGCTCGAACAGCAGTTCGAGGATCTCATCGCGAAGATTCGGGAGTATCGTCCCAAAGACGACCTTACCCCCGTCGAGCGCGCCTACCAGTTCGCGGCCAATCACCACAAAAAACAGTTCCGGGATTCGGGCGAGCCGTACCTCTCGCATCCGCTAGCCGTTGCCCGCATTCTCGCCGGCATGCGCATGGATGTTGTCAGTATCGAGACCGGGCTGCTGCATGATGTGGTGGAGGATACCAGCGCCACCATCGAAGAGATCCGCAAGAACTTCGGCGCTGAAGTGGCGAACTGCGTCAACGGCGTCACAAAATTGACCAAGCTGGATTTCTTCTCTGCCGAAGAGCGTCAGGCCGAGAGCTTCCGCAAGATGCTGCTCGCGATGACAGACGATATCCGGGTCATCATCGTCAAGCTCGCCGACCGCTTGCACAACATGCGGACGCTCGGCGCGCTCTCACCCGAACGCAAGGAACGGATCGCACGCGAGACGAGCGAAATTTACGCGCCTATCGCGCACCGGCTGGGCATGGGCAAAGTGCGCGGCGAGCTCGAGGATCTCGCCTTCCAGCACCTCGATCCGGAAGGATACGACGAGGTGTCGCGCACCATCGAAGCCAAGCGCGGCAATAACGAGAAGTTCCTGGGCGAATTGCGACTGCGCGTGGAGGCGGAACTCCGCAATGAAAACGTCCCCGCCAGGGTGGATTCGCGCGTGAAGCGCGCCTATTCAGTCTACCTGAAGATGAAGCGTCAGAAGATTCCGATCGAACAGGTATACGATCTCCTGGCTCTCCGGATCATTACCGATTCCGTGAAGAACTGCTACGCGGCCCTGGGTGTGATCCACAAGGAGTGGCGGCCCGTCCCGGGGCGCATCAAGGATTTCATCGCGATTCCCCGCCCCAACCTGTACCAGTCCCTACACACATCGGTTTTTGGACCCGAGGGCCGGCATTTCGAAGTACAGATCCGAACCGAAGAGATGCACCGCATTGCTGAGGAAGGCATTGCTGCGCACTGGAAATACAAGGAAGGCAGGAAAGGTCCAGCGCAGGACGATCAGCGAATCGCCTGGCTGCGCCACCTCGTAGAGTGGCAAAGCGAGGTGCGGGATTCGGGCGAGTTCCTTTCTACGCTCAAGGTGGACTTGTACCCGGCGGAGGTTTATGCGTTCACGCCGAGGGGCAAAGTGATCATTCTGCCGCGCGATGCGACGCCGGTCGATTTCGCCTACGCGATCCACTCCGATATCGGCCAGTTGTGTACCGGGGCGAAGGTCAACGGACGCATCGTGCCGCTGCGCTACACGTTGAAGAACGGCGACAGCGTTGAGATCATCACGCAAAGCGGCCACAAACCGGCTAAGGACTGGCTTAGCTTCGTCAAAACGGCCCGGGCCCGGAACAAGATCAAGCACGTCATCAACGCGAGCGAACGGCTGAAGGCGATCGAGATCGGCGAGAAATACCTGGACAAAGAAGCTCAGCGGCTGAACGTGCAGTTGAAGCAAGTCACGCTCGCGACGCTCCTCAGTGTGGCCGAAGACTACGGATTCAGCAAGGCGGACGACCTCTACGCGG
>JAOAPQ010000636.1 GCA_025462965.1 Bryobacterales bacterium | reverse complement strand
TCGCCTTCTCCTATGTGAACGACAAGATGAAGGAGCGCGTCGAGCCGCTCGCGCATTCCCTTGGTTCGAAGCTCACGATGCCTCTGGACGTTACCGTCGATGGGCAAATTGATTCCGCCTTCGACCTGCTGAAGCGTGAATGGGGTCAGCTCGATATTGTGATCCACGCGGTCGCGTTTGCGCCTCGCGAGGCGATCACTGGCGGGTTCGTCGAGAACACAAGCCGGGAAGCGTTCCGGATCGCTCACGACGTATCCAGCTACAGTCTCACCGCGCTCGCTCGCGGCGCAAGGCCGCTCATGGCCGGGAGGAATGGCGCGTTGCTGACTCTGTCCTATCTCGGTGCCGTGCGCTCAATCCCGAGCTACAACGTAATGGGATTGGCGAAGGCGAGCCTGGAGGCGAACGTGCGGTTCCTGGCGGCCGATCTCGGTCCGGAAGGAATCCGCGTCAACGGTATTTCCGCGGGGCCGATCAAGACCCTGTCGGCGGCGGGGATCGCCGGATTCCGCAAGATGCTCAATCGCGTGGCGGAAGTCGCGCCGCTGCGCCGCAATGTTACACCTGAGGATGTCGGGAATGCGGCGGCGTTTCTCTGCTCGGATCTCGCCGGTGGAATCACCGGCGAGATCCTTTACGTGGACAGCGGATTCAACACGGTAGGAATGAGTTTTCAACTGGAATCGGAATCCTGAGTCCTCAGGTATCCGGCGGCTCAACCTCAGTGCGACAGCGCGATGACCTGGGCCCCGGATGCAAACACTACGTCGTTGCCGGCCACCGCGCCAGGGGATAATACCGCACCACCAATGTAGTTAACGGTGTCCGGGCTAAACCAGATTACGTGGCCATCAGTGACCGACACAATCGCGTTGGCCGTCGGGGTGTATACGCTGGTGGCGGTTACGGGCTGCGGCTGGAGCATTTCCGGAAGTCCCGGCGTGCTGAGCACAGTCCCCGTGGGGCCGATTATAGAAACACCCTGGAACGTTACCTGTCCTGAGTTGTCCGCGTAGTTGTTTACGAGCAGGTGGCCGTCATCCACCCAACCGACCGCCACGCCCGTGAGCGCCGTGACGAGTGCGCCGTTGTTGTAGAGGCCAGTTAAATTTTCATTGCCGAAGAAGGGGCCGTCCTGGGGCCGACGTGCTGCGACGCCCGCGCATGCGATATTTGACGCGTTGGTCGGCATATACGGTGCCGCGCAATTCCCGGTCCAGATTGCCGCCCCGCCAGTTACCGGATAGGTGCTGGCCGTATGGGTGGCGGACATCCCTGGTGAAACGACGAAGGCCAGCCCCAGCACCGTACCAGACGCCGACAGACTGATGTTGTCAGGGCCGGTTAGTGAGTTGCCGGGCCAGGTACTGACGACGCCGCCCCCCGGGAGCGAATAAACCTTTGCGCTCGCATCCTGCGAGCGACTACCCAAGGCCGTATCGCCCAACGCCGCCACCACCGTCCCGTCGGCTGACAGCACAAGCTTGGAGCTGAAGTCCTGAATGGTGCCTTCGAGAGTGTTGGTTGTGGAATCGTAGTGGAGTATGCGGCCGGAGGCCGTTGAAATCGCAAATCGTGTTCCGGCCCCCGCGATGCTCCAGACCTCGCCATAGCCAAGATATCTGGGCGTGGTCAAGCCGCTCGCGCCGTCGAAAATAACGCCGTAAGAGGTGCCGGACAGCCATTGGGTCGGAGAAATACCCGCAAACACGATGCCCTTCGAGACCGGCGTTGCCGAGTCCGTTCTCGCCGGTGTCGCCCCCGATAGATCGATGATTGTCACCTGCGCAAAGGGCGGCTGCGCGATGAACATCGATCCAGAGGCGCTCAACCGATAGTCCGAATCCAACCCGCCGTAAGTAGCGGCCGGCGAGCTGCTGGCACCGACTTTGTAAATGCTCAAGTTGCTGCCGTCAAAACTACCGAACCAATTGCCGGTGCCCAGGACCTGTGCCACGCCGGGAACCGTAGTGACATCCTGCTGCACCGCGGCAGCCGAGTACGTCAACACAGTATTGGAGGCGGACGACAGAAAGCGATTGCCATCGGCAAACCAGGTCTGGAAAGTTCCGTTGAATGCCGAACTGTTGGTCGAGGCGCCGGTACTGACCGATGTCGTCTCGATGACATGTTGCCCACCGGATACGATCGCCGCCTGTATCTGACCCAGAGCCGCGTAGACACCGTTGTACAGATAGCTGCCTTTTTTGGAAGCCAGTGTTGCACCGGTAGTCGTAGACCAGACCTGCAGAGCGGCTGTGTCCCACGCAACGAGGTAACTTCCGTCAGGAGCAAGCTGCCAATATTCAACGCCCGTCGTGGACCCGATAGTAGACGTGATGGTGGTCACCACGTGTCCATCAGTGGCTGAACGAACTTCAAAACCCGTGTGAGTGAGAAGGGCGATGACGGAACCAGCAAAGTCTGCCACTGCACCACTGTTGCAGGGAAAGGGGATCGATGCAGTGCTGCATCCCGAATCACCGCTGGCGATGTGGGTGCCGGCGGCGTAGTTCCATAACACCCAGTGGCCGCGGATATCCGCGCTCATCACCTTGGTGCCGTCAAACCGTAACACGCTGATGGGGTCGGCATGGCCGAGATCGAGCAGGGTTGCCGATTGCACCGACAGCGTAAAGGTAAAGGTCGCTGATCCGCCGCTGTTTGTGGCGGTCACCGTGTAAGCCGCCGCAGCCGAGGTCGCCGTGGGAGTGCCGCTGATACTTCCGTCAGTAGTACTGAATGACAGTCCCGTGGGAAGTGCCGGGCTGATCGACCAGCTCGTGACAGTTCCCGCTGTCGTAGTCGCCCGAAGCGGGGTAATCGGCAGGCCGGTCGCCATAGCCACCGTCGAGGCCGAATAGCTGACCTGCGGCTTCACGTCGTTCACGGTAATCGTGAGGTCGACGGTCGTGGAGCCGGCCGAGTTGCTCGCGGTCACAGTGTATTTGGCCTGCGCCGCAGCCGCCGTCGGTGTTCCCGAAATGACTCCGCTCGCACTCAGGGTCAGCCCGGCAGGCAGCGTCGGAGAGACCGAGTAACTGCTGACCGTTCCCGTTACTGTCGGACTCAGCGCCGTGATCGCCTGTCCGATCGTAAACGCCTGTGGCGTTTGGTAGCTCAGTCCACTGGGTGCCGTCGTTCCAGGGGGTGGAGGTGGAGGGTTACTCGACCCGCCACCACACGCGCTTAGAAGAAAGAATCCGAGAAAAACAATCGCCGCGAAGGAATTTGTCAGCCATCGGTTCCGCTTAGCGTCCATCGCGTCGTCCCTGCCGAGGTCTCTGCCTCGATTCTGGATATCTATGTTAAATCTGTTTGTCTGGGCGCCCACCCAAACGCTCGCAACCCTTCTAGCCGAGCCGGAGACGCGGTGCAAGCGGCACGTCAGTCAGCACTGACCGAAGGTCCGGTCGAGTCCGTAGGCCTGGGCAATGGTGGCGGCTCTCATCAGCAGCGACGGCTCCGGCCAGTGCACGCCGAAGCTGAAGCGCCGGGGAGTAGCCTTTTAATTGAATCTTTTCGCGGTAATCACTCCCCGATACGCCAGAATTCCCGCACTAGCGTTGAGGAAGGCGCGCATGTAGAGCGTAACATGACCACTCGTCGTATTCTGATACACCTTGGAGGCGTTCAGACGAGTCGCTGGAGTGGCCGGCACATTCGGAACGCGCGCCGTGCCAATCTCGAAACCTGCCGAGGTTCCGGATGCAGCGCCTGTTTTCGTGAGATCAGTCGTGAGCACGAAGGAGGCGTCCCTCAGAACACAAGATCCAGCATCGGCCGTCTGTAGCGTACCATCGATTTCCCACGTACCAGGAGGCAGCGACACGGACGTGACCGTAACGCTCACTCCACCATGCGCCGCCGTTTCTTTCTGCCCGCTGTCAGCCTGCACGATCCGGTTTGCGAAAGGAACCGCGCTCTCAGCAAGGTTCGAGTTGCCACTGATATACACGTCTTGCCAGTTGGCGAAGAATGGCAATGCCAAGTTACCACCGAAGCAAGAGCGCACCACCAATCCGATACCGGCGCTGCTATTGTCGTTAAGGAATAAGCCGGTCGGATTTTCTCCGTGAAAGTTCTCCTGATAGCACCCATCAAAAGTGATCGCCCGGTTGTCCAGACCGTTCAATTGATAACCTTGCGTGTCCTCGGAGATTACATCCCGGAAAGTACATTTGGCGCATTCTGTCAACTTGATGGAATATCCATTTGGACAGGCACCCCACTGACAGGTACCTGCGGTGGTTATCGTCGTACAAGCATCCGTTCTCAAGCCAAAGCACTCTACCGCGTGCAGACCACAACCGAGAATAATATTGTTACCCGTGAATGAGGTATACCCACCACGCTCGATGTAGACGCCCCTGCTCTTGTTGTTAACGAACTGACAGTTGTGAAAATTGATCACATAGGGGTGAGCCGGAGCAACCGCTTGTAGAGAGACCGTATCTCCAGACAATCCCGAGGTCTTCCCATCCCAACCGCCGTCCATTCGCAATCCGATAAATTGGGTGTTTCCAGTTGAGGTCACCAGATCAAACTGCGCGTTGGTTGCCCGGATGTGAAGCCCCTCACCAT
>JAOAPQ010000622.1 GCA_025462965.1 Bryobacterales bacterium | reverse complement strand
CGGCAATAAACTCCCGGCCGTTCGATGCCCCCCGAGTGCGCTGCGCCACTTCTCCGGCGAAAATGTCGAGAGTATGGACGCAGGATTCGATATTGAGGCCGGGGAATTCGATGGTGGCCAGGGACAGCGCCGCACGGTCCAAATCCAAACTGTCCCCTTGCCCCGCCAGCAGTTCTTTGAGTTGTGTTCGCCCTGGTTCGTCCACCGCGCAATGCGCCTTCGTGCCGTAGAATAACACTAGACTCATGAAGATAGCGGTAGCCTCCGACCATGCGGGTTTCCCACTCAAAGAACAGGTACTGGAAGCGGTTCGCAAGCAGGGTCATGAAGCTCTGGATTTCGGTACGGACTCCACGGTGCCGGTCGATTATCCCGATTACGCGAAGGCCGCCGCGGAGGCAATCGGGGACGGACGCGCCGAACGGGCGATTCTGCTCTGTGGCAGCGGCGCGGGGGCCTGCGTCGCCGCCAATAAGTTCAAGGGAATCCGGGCTGCTACCTGCCATGACACTTTTTCCGCGCACCAGTCCGTGGAGGACGACGCGACTAACGTCATGTGCATTGGTGCACGCATAGTGGGTCCATCGCTTGCTACCGAGCTCGTGAGCACATTCTTGAAGGCAAGGTTTTCCGGTCTTGAGCGTCATGTCCGCCGGCTGAACAAGGTGGAAGAGTTTGAAGAGAATTTTGGCCACGAAGGATAATTTGGAATATGGAACTTAAAGGGAAGAAGATCGCAATCCTGGTGGACAACATGTACCAGGAGATGGAAGTCTGGTATCCGCTGTTCCGGTTGCAGGAGGCCGGCGCCACGGTGGTCACCGTGGGGGCGGCTGCCGGCCAGACATACACCAGCAAACTCGGCTATCCGGTAAAAGCTGAGCGCTCCTACGATGACGTTCGCGAAGCGGATTTCGACGGCGTCGTGGTTCCCGGCGGGTTCGCGCCCGATCATATCCGGCGGCACCAGTCGGCACTTCAGTTCGTTCGCGATCTGGACCGGCAGGGGAAACTGGTCGCGTCGATCTGTCATGGCCCGTGGGTTTTGTGCTCGGCTGGGATCCTGAAAGGAAGGAAGGCGACTTCGTTTTTCGCGATCAAAGACGATGTTGTAAACGCAGGAGCCAAATGGGAAGACGCCGAAGTGGTGGTCGACGAGAATCTCGTGACCTCACGCAAACCAGAAGATCTTCCGGCGTTCTGCCGGGCGTCTATCCAGATCCTGACGACCGTGGCCGTTTGAAGCGGCGCTAGTTCACGCGATTCTTGAACCGGTTGTTCTGCGATCCGCTTGCCTTGTGAGCCTTCGCCTTTGGCGCCTTACGCGTCTTGTAACCCGACGCATTGGAAGATTTTGGCGTCTTGATCTTTTTCGCCTCAACCGGCAATACGATGCATAGGAGCGCCACAACGGTCATCCAGAATTTCATCTACGTCATCTTACAGCCTATTGGCCGGGATGTGAAGGTAAAGTTGATAGAAAGAGTAGACGGTCACCAGCACACACAGCGCGGCAAGTGCGCGCCAGAACAATTCCGCGTTCGAGCCCGTCACACGTGGCGTCCCAGCAACATATGCAATGGCGAAACCTGCCGCCAACCCGCCGAGGTGCGCGGTGTTGTCTATTCCAGGCAACAACCCGAACAGGAGTCCGTAGATCGCCCAACGAATATAGAGGGCACGAATGGACTGCCCCATCGAAGTACGGGTCCGAACGCCAAGAGCAATCATCGCCCCGATCAATCCGAAAATCCCCGCCGACGATCCCACTGACGCGCTCATCGGGGATTTCAAGTACGCGCTCAATAGATAGCCGAAAAAATTGGAAGCTGAGAAGAACACAATGAGGCGGGGCGGCCCGTAAATTTCCTCCACCTGTGCCCCCAAATCGTACAAAACCCATGCGTTCATGAGGATGTGAAGCCATCCTCCATGCAAAAAACCCGCGGTGATGAGGCGATACCACTGATGCAGCCGGAAGACTTCGAACCCGCGCTCCGCCCCTGCTTGGAACAGGCCTTCCCCGCCGAGAAGAGTTCCCACGAACAGCGCGAAATCCACCAGCAGAATCATCACGGTGACGAAGCGGGCGCTCGGAATGAAGCCCATCAGCGTCTGGCCGCTGTTTCGAAGGTCGATAGCCCGCGGTCCCACCTTTTCGCCGCAATAGGGGCAGACGCGATCCTTGGTGGTGATGAATGCCCGGCACTGCGGGCACATTCTTCGATTGTCCATTGTTTTACTTGGCGGACCGGCGCGGAAGCGCACCCTGTTCCTTTTCACTTTCGCGCGCGAACATCTTCAAGTCCGCCGGCTTGCGCAGGAGGAGCAAACCAGCCATGCCGACTCCCAAGCTCAGTTTCACTATTTCCATTATGGAATGAGCGCGGCGCAGCAACGTGAAGCTCGCGGGCAGTTGAGCACCCGCCGGGAGAAAATCCGCCTCGCGGCCCAGACGGTCCATCCAAGGCGTAAGGCTCAAGCGATCGACCAGTACGATCGCCAGCATGAGTAAACAGAGACCGATCGCAACCTTGGGCGGCCGGTTTCCAAATACCAGGAGAAGAAGCAGTCCGAGGCCGATCGCCAATTGTGTCCACTCCCACTGCTCGGAGTACCAGCGGGTCTGCTCACTGGCGAAGTGTCGCAGGAAAAGGGCCGCGGCGCTATGGCCCATGGCATGAATCTGTTCCGTGGACTGAAGCGTTGGAGCGCCCAGGAAGCGATCGGCTGAGCGGAGGTTTTGAACTCCCACGATATCCATCATCACGCTCGCGGCAAGCCATGCACCGAGGAGGAATGACGCGAATCTGCGAAATTGGATCAATCCCAATTTTAGTACAAAGGCGGCTTTCAAGAGGCCGGTCACGCGCATTTCCGACCATCTTTCGCCGTGTTTTCAGGAGGATAGAAGCACTACCGGGAAAATCAGCCCATGTCGCTGTCTAGTATTGAAATAGAAAAGCCACCGCACGGTGGCCGAAACGGCTATGGGTATCGGACCGGTTGTTGTTGTGTTTCCCGATCTGTGGTAGTTGCTAGTAACGCGGCGCGTCCACAGACGCGCGTTGAAAACGACTCAAAATAAAATTACCCAATTCTTTGGGTTAAATCAAACTGGCGCTTTCTTTGGTGATATGATTTGTATCACCAAAGAAATCCAGAGTTAAATATTGCCCTCTATCGGCCGTCTTTCGCTCATCTTTATTATTTACGGGCCGCTACTTTTAACGGCGCGGGGCGGGCTATCCACGGGTGCGTCTGCGCCAACCGCCGTCAATCGTAAATTCCACCGGCTGTCCGGTGAGATATTCCGCATCATGTCGTCCGGTAAATATCTCGAGGCGACTATCCGCTATCACGAGGCAGCCCTCCAAGCCGAGCGAGCGGGCGAGATGTATTTTGCGCGACGATTTCTCAATAATTTAGGAGTCTGTCAAATGGCGTTGTTCCAATATAGGGACGCGCTGAATACGCTGGAGCACGTCCGCGTTATATCCGAGAATTCGGGCGACCCTCACCTGCTCGCCGGCCTCAATATAAATATTTCATCTTTGTTCCTGCAACTCGGCAATGTTACAAGTGCGGCCGCGGCCGCGGAACGCGGGATTGCATATGTTCCCTCCGGCGCAAATCCGTCGGAGCGTGCGACCCTTTCGGTCCAATTGGCCCGAGTCCGCGCCCGACAAAATGACCTGCCGGCGGCAGAGCGTCTGTTCGGCCAGGCAATCGATGCGGCTTACGAGTCACTCGATCCCGCCACCGCCGCGGGGGCGTGGGAATGTCTGGGCAGTGAATACCTGGCGGCCGGACGCCTTGAAGATGCCGAGCGAACGCTGACGGAGGCTTTCCGTCTCCGGACTTTGTTCCGGCTGTCGAACCTGAACCCATCCTGGCAGCTTGCCCTCGTGCGCGCGAGTCAAGGCAACCTTGCCGCCGCGAACGTTCTGATCGATAACGCGGTGCTCGAACTAAAGCGACCCGGCAATATGACACCGCCTTGGAATATCTACGGCGCGCGCGGGCGGATCCGTCTGCTTTCGGCGAATTTGACCGGAGCGCTAAGCGATCTTCGGGTGACGCGCGATATGGCGCAATCCTGGAGGGCCGAGATTATCGCCACCGATGCAAGCCGCACGGCCGCAGAGTCCGGCCTTTCGACACTCTTTTATTCGTCGTTGATCCAGGCGGGGAATCAGCTTTACGAGCGCACGCATGACCCGGCACTTGCGCGGGAGACGTTCGAAGCGGTGGAGGAGAACCGGGCTGCCAGCCTGCGGGCACTGGCCGCGAAGGGCGACGACTGGCGGGCCCGGCTTCCCGGCCACTACTGGGAGCTATTAAACAAATTACAGGCGGCGGAACTGCGCGTCTCTCGGCAAGGAATGCCCCAGGAGCGCGAAAGCGCGGCGCGGGTGCGCTCGGAGTTGGAACAATTGGAGGCGAAGGCCGGCTCGCCCGCGGCGAACGACAACTCGACTGCTCTTCAGCATGTGCGCCGCAGGCTTGATCCCCACTCGGTCCTGTTGAGCTTCCATCTGGGAGAACCCAATTCATGGCTCTGGGTGGTCACGGGCGACCGGTTGGAACTGCACCCCTTGCCGGCAAAATCGCTAATTGCTCCCGCCATCCGGGCTTTCCAGGACCGCGTTCGTGAGAACGCCCCAAATGCCGCCGAATCGGGAGCGGAACTGTATCGAACTCTATTTGGGTCTCTGTCTCCCGGGGTCGCTGGTCACCGACAGTGGCTGCTTTCGCTCGATGAAGACCTGTTCACTCTCCCTTTTCCAGCCCTCGTTCCAGAGACGCGCGACGCATCGCCTGTTTACCTCGCGCAGCTTCATGCCTTACAGATCACACCCGGCGCGTTGATGCTCGGCAATTCCGAGGCGCGATGGGCCGGTGAGCAGTCGTTTCTCGGAGTCGGCGATCCTATCTACAATCGCGCCGATCCGCGATGGCGTGCCCCGTCGTACCCGTCCGCATGGCGTACTCTCCAATTTAGCGGCTGGACTGCTCGGGCGGATTCCTCACCCGCCTTCGCGCGCCTCTGGGGTTCCGGCGAGGAAATCCGCTCTTCGGCGCGCGCGTGGAACGCCGGCAAGGTTGTGTTGCTGACTGGCGCCGATGCAAGTAAGGTCCGCTTATGGAACGAGATAAAGGCGCGGCCCGCGGTCATACATTTCGCGACCCACATTCTGGAAGCCAGCACGAGTCTGAATACCGGGTGGATCGCGTTGAGCCTCAACAGCGTGGGGCAGCCGGATTTTGTCGACCCGGCGGAGATCTCCGCGCGCGCGGTACCGGCAAAATTGGTCGTGTTGAGCGGTTGTAGTTCGGGATCGGCGGAGGTGCGCACTGCATCCGGGCTCATGGGCCTGACGCGGGCTTTTATCGCCGCCGGATCCGGAACCGTCCTCGCTACGCGCTGGGCGACTC
>JAOAPQ010000608.1 GCA_025462965.1 Bryobacterales bacterium | reverse complement strand
GGGCAGACACATATCGGCGCCGGCCACTGCCAAAGCCCCAGCTCCCGAACGGATGACAACCAGCGTCGCGCCGGCCCCGGCTGGCACGCCGATTCCTGACGGCCCGGCAGTGAAGAACGATGAACCCGCCCTGGTCCCGGAGCAGCCCGCATCCGTTCCGGCCAACCCCTTTCGCAGCGGAGCGGCTAATAAGTTCCGCAGCAAGGCACGTGCACGACCCGATGCTGGAGCCGAGCGCAAGGACTTCCCGGACGCCGCGGGCGACGAAAACAGCCGTCGTATAGAGACGCCTGCAGTCACGGACGCCCGCCCCGGGCCTGATGGGCGCCCAGGACCATCCCGCGAACCGGCCGTGAATCACTTTTCTGCGCCGCTCCGGTCTATGCCGGCACCCGCTGTCCGTAGGCCGACCGCCGATGTCTCGTTCCAGCCGGTTCACCGGAGCCTGCTCGGGAAAACATTACACCACATTCCGCTGCTTTCGCGGCTTCAGCGAGACCATTCCTACCAGGACGACTTTGTCCCGGCGCGTCCGCGGCGGCAGAACCCGCTGGAGGTCCCTCCCGAGATGAGCCGTCATATTACCGGCGACACTCCTGTCGACCTTCGCATCAAAATCACTCCGTCCGGCGAAGTTGCGGAGACCGAATTGATATCGCGAAACACCAATCCGGCGTTCACTGCCCTGGCGATGCGCACGGCTGCGAAGTGGAATTTTGAGCCGGCGCGCAACCACAACAAAGCGGTCTCGAGCGATATGGTTGTTCATTTCCGCTTCCGTCCCGCGTCCGAATAACCCTGTTCCCGCTCTCTGTGCTAGCTTACGGTTTCGACATGGGAATCGTGATCGCTATCGATGGGCCGGCAGGAGCCGGCAAGAGCACCATCGCCCGCCGCCTGGCCGAACAGCTTGGTTTCACCTACATCGATACTGGCGCCATGTATCGGGCGGTCGCGCTGTGGGCACTGCGCCAGAAACTCGAACCGACCGATATGCACCGCATGGAGCAGCTTGCGCAGGCGGCGTCTATAGAGCTGGCGACGGAAACTAATCGCATCATCCTGAACGGTGAAGACGTGAGCGAAGCCATTCGCCAGCCCGAAATTTCGGAAGCAGCTTCACGCGTCGCGGCTATCCCCGCCGTGCGCCGGTCCATGGTGGCCAAGCAGCGTGAAATCGCGGAGAACGCGAACGTGGTGATGGAGGGTCGCGATATCGGCAGCGTTGTCTTCCCGGACGCTCGCGTCAAGATCTTCCTGGATGCCGATCCCGGAGAGCGCGTCCGCCGCCGCGCCGGCCAGGCCGGCGAACCCGACACTGCGGCTGTCCACCGGCAGCTCGCCGAGCGCGACCACCGCGACCGGACCCGCGCCGAAGCGCCTCTCGCGCAGGCGCCCGATGCCATTTACGTGGATTCGACGAATCTTTCCATCGACGACGTGCTCGAGGCTTTGCTCAAACTGGTCCGCGCCCGCATGACCAACGGGAAGGTTTATCATTGAGCCTTTTAGTGATGAAGTTCGGCGGCACCAGCATGGGTTCCGCCGAGCGGATCCGCGTCGCCGCGCGACTTGTCCGCGAGCAGCGGGACAAGCGGCCGGTCGTGGTAGTGGTTTCCGCCATGTCAAAGATCACCGACCTGCTGCTCGACACGATGAAACATGCCGAGGTCCGCGATGAGGCGGGCCTTGCCCAGAACGTCCGGATTCTGCGCGCCCGGCACAAGGAAGCGGCCGCGGGACTCAACCTCGATATCGGCGAGTGTATCGACGACCTGATTGCGGAGTTTCAACGGCTGGTCGGTGGCATGCTGATGCTCGGCGAGCGGCCCGCGCGTTCGGTGGATGAAGCGGTTGCGATCGGCGAGCGCCTATCCGCTCTTCTGCTCGCCAGCTTCCTTGTCTCGGAAGGCACTGCGGCCGCGGCCGTGAACGCCGCGCAATTGATCGTAACGGATCCCGTGTTCGGCAATGCCTCTCCGCTGATGGATCTGACGGAGCGGAAGGCCGCAGCCGTTCTCCAACCGCTGATTGACGGCGGGACCATCCCGATCGCCACGGGCTTCAACGGGGCGACGGTTGACGGCCGCTCCACTACGCTCGGCCGCGGCGGGTCGGACTTCTCGGCTTCCATCCTCTCAGCGGCGCTCGATGCCGCGGAGCTGTGGATCTGGACCGATGTGGATGGCATCATGACCGCGGATCCGCGCCTGGTCCCCGAAGCCCGCGTTCTAGAAGAAGTCAGTTTCAGCGAAGCCGCGGAGCTGGCGTACAACGGCGCTAAGGTCTTACATCCGCGCACGCTGGCGCCGCTTGTGGAAAAGCACATTCCGGTCTGGAGCAAGAACAGCTTTGCGCCGGAGAAGCCGGGCACGCGCATTGTTCCGGTGCTCTCGGTTTCGCAGGGAGCGCGCGCGGTGACCTCCATGCGTAACGTGGCGCTTATCTCGCTCGAACCCGCGCATGCCGGGCTGAGCGGAGTTCACGTGCTGGCCCGCGCCATGGATTCGCTCGCGCGGGGCAATGTGGAGGTGCTCACGATATCGGCCTCCAGTTACCGCCAGAGCTTCTGTTTTCTGGTTCGTGACGACGAGCTTGCCCGTACGGTAGAAATCCTGGAAGCCGGGCTATCCATGGAACTGGCGCATGGCTACGTGAGTCCGATCTCGATCGATCGTGAGGTGAGCCTGCTGGCGGTGGTCGGCGAAGGCATGCGCGGAACCCAGGGGCTCGCCGGACGGATCTTTACGGCGATCTCGCGCGAGAACGTGAACATTATGGCGATTGCGCAGGGATCGAGCGAGCTGACGATCGCGATTGTGGTGCGGAGGGAGGGCCTCGAGAAGGCGGTGCGGGCGGTCCATGCCGAGTGCCATTTGTAGCTCCGGCCCCCTGATATAATAAAGATTCAGCAATTTCTAGGAGATTCCCGCTACATGTTTGATCTGTTT
The DNA here is from genome assembly GCA_025462965.1 of Bryobacterales bacterium. Lineage (GTDB taxonomy): Bacteria > Acidobacteriota > Terriglobia > Bryobacterales > Bryobacteraceae > JALYXI01. The sequence goes on along the minus strand of JAOAPQ010000608.1, from coordinate 12,851 downwards.
CGCAGCCGCGATAAGGCTGTGCGTATTTTGCTCGGCGCCATCCTCGTGGTGGTTGCCCTTTCCATGGTCACATACCTGATCCCGGGCAGCGGCTCGGGAAGCATGACCGGCGGCCAGGACAACGTTATCGCCACCGTCGGCGACCAGAAAATCACGACGTTGGACGCGCAGAAGGCCTTGCAGAACGTCGCTCGCGGCGGCCAGGTTCCGGCCCAGTATCTGGCCATATATGCGCCCCAGGTGGTGCAATCCCTGATCGCCGAGCGCGCACTGGCCTATGAAGCGCAGCGGCAGGGCATCCGGGTCTCCGATGAAGACGTCAACGTCTCCATTCAGAACTCACTGCCGCCCGGCTACTTTCAGGACGGTAAGCTGGTGAAGAAAGAGCAATTCGAAGCCGCGCTCGCAGCTCAGAATCTGACCGTGGCCGATCTCAAGGCCGATACGGCGCGGCAACTGCTCGCCACGCGCCTGCGCGATATTGCACTCGAAGGCACGGTTGTCTCTCCGGCCGAAATTGAAAAGATCTTCCGGCAGCGCGGCCAGAAAGCCAAAATCGAATACGTGATCATTTCGCCCGCTAAGTACCAGTCCGAGGTCAAGACCGACGACGCCGCGATGAAGCAGTTCTACGACAAGAATCACTCGCAGTTCCAGGCTCCGGCCAAGAAGAGCATCTCGTACCTGGTGTTCGACCCGGCGCAGATCGAGTCCTCGATCCAGGTCTCCGAAGCGGACCTGCAGCGCGAGTACAACGCGAATCTCGACAAGTACCGGGTACCCGAACGCGCTAAAGCCCGCCATATTCTGTTCTTCACAAACAAGGGTCAGAACGAGGCACAGATCAAGACGAAGGCCGAAGGCGTGCTCAAACAGCTTCGCTCCGGCGCCGATTTCGCGGCCATCGCCAAATCGACCTCCGAAGATCCGGGCAGCGCGCCAAAGGGCGGCGACCTCGGATGGATCACGCACGGCCAGATGGTCAAGCCGTTCGAAGATGCCGTCTTCTCCCAAAAGGTGGGTGACATTGGCGATCTCGTGAAGACACAGTACGGCTACCATATCGTGCAGGTCCAGGAGAAAGAGCAGGCGCACCTTCGGACCTTCGATGAAGCGAAGCCGGAAATCGCGGCTACATACAAGAAGCAGCGCCTGAACGACGTCATGCAGAAAGCGCTCGACAAGGCGCAAGCCGATCTCCGCCGTGATCCCAACCATCCGGAGAAGGCCGCCGCGGATGTGAACCAGCCGCTCCAGCACGTTGACAACGTGACTCCGGGCGATCCGCTGCCGCTCATCGGCGTGGCCAAGGAGTTCGATCAGGCCACCGGCGCCCTGGGCAAGAACGACGTGTCTCAGCCCATCACGCTTCCCGGCAACAAGACGGCCATTGCCGTAGTTACTAACGTTACCCCGGCGCATCCGGCCAGCTTCGATGAAGCCAAGCCGCAGATTCGTCAAACGCTCCAAAGTCAAGGACTCGAAGTTATCCTCACCGAGAAATCATCGGATCTGATCGCCAAGACCAAGGAGAACGGCGGCGATTTCGCCAAGGCCGCGAAATCCATGGGCCTGGAAGTCAAGACGACTCCCGATTTCGATCGTCAGGGCGCCGTCGAAGGAGTGGGTTCCGCCACCTCACTGCCGGACGCGTTCAGCAAACCGGTGGGCTCGGTATTCGGGCCAGTCAACTCGCAGGGCAATCGCGTCGTCGGGAAGGTCATTTCGCGCACCGAGCCCAACATGTCGGATCTGGCCGCCCAAAGCGCCAGCATCCGGGACGAAATCAAGTCGCGCCGCGCTCGCGAGCGCAACAGCATCTTCGAAGACGGTGTTCGACAAAAGCTCTTGAAAGACGGCAAGATCAAAGTCCATCAGGATGTGATCAACCGGCTGGTCGCCTCGTACCAGCAGAGCTAAGCGGATGCACCTTTTACAGACGCTGATCCATCCGCGCGACCTCGTTCACCTGGTCATTTCGTTCTCGGGTCTATGGGTGTATGTCGCGCTGTTCGCGATCGTGTTTTCGGAAACGGGGTTGCTGGTCGGATTCTTCCTGCCTGGCGATTCTCTTCTCTTTACACTTGGCGTGGTGTGCGGCACGGGCGAGCTCAGCCTTGTAACCGTAATTATCGTGCTCATTGCCGCCGCGATTGTGGGAGATACGACCGGTTACCTTCTGGGCCGCAGCGCGGGGCCGCGCATTTTCAGCCGACCGAAATCGCGTTTCTTCAATCCGCAGCACCTCAAGGACACACAGGCCTTCTACGCCAAACACGGCGGAAAAACGTTGATTTATGCGCGCTTCGTGCCGATCATCCGCACGTTCGCGCCGTTCGTCGCGGGTGTCGCCCTCATGCCTTATTCAAAGTTCATCACCTATAGCATTTGCGGCGGCATCGGTTGGGTCAGCTTCATGACGCTGCTGGGGTATAGCCTCGGTCAGATACCGGCCGTGCAGCAGCATTTCGACCAGGTCGTGCTACTCATCATCGTGATTTCGTTGCTGCCCGCCGCGATGCAGGTTATCAAGAATCGCCGCGGCGCCGCCACCAGTTAGGTAAGCGACGGGTGCTGGTCGTCCTTCGCAACCTGCCTTACCTGCTGAAGCGAACACTTCTCTCCGCACTCGATGACGGGTGCTTCGGCATCGCGAAGGGCGCCGCGTACTCCGCGCTACTATCCTTTTTCCCAATCCTTACATCCGCCGCGACCATCCTGGTGCAAACGCGTGCCGATTTCGTCGCGCGCACCATGTCGCAGTTCCTGCAGCAGATTGTCCCGCCCGGCAGCGAAGAAATCGTGGTGAACCAGTTCCGGGTGAAGGGCCAGCGGCCAGTGGCACTGTTGATTGTCGCGGCGATTCTTTCGTTGTGGGCCGCTTCGAGTGTCGTCAAAAGTCTGATGGAAGGCTTCCACGCCGCCTACCGCACACCCCGCAGCCGCTCTTTCCTGCATGAAACCGGCGTGGCGATCTCGCTCGTAATGCTGGCGGCAGTTCCCGCGATCGGCGCCTCGGCGCTGGTGCTGTTCGGAGGCGAGGTGGAGCGCGCGGTGTTGAAGGGGCTCTCCGTGGATCCGATCCTCGATCCGGTGGCCGGTCTGTGGCAGGTACTGAGCCGGATTGCCCGGTATGCAGTCGCGTTCGGGGCCACGGCGACGTTGACCGTTATGCTTTACTATTTCGGTCCGTACCGCCGCCAGCGTTGGTCGCTTGTCTGGCCGGGCGCCATTCTGGCGACGCTCCTGTGGTTGGGCGCGACCTCAGGTTTCGCCTGGTATATCCGAAACATCACCAATTACAATGTGCTCTACGGCAGCATCGGGACAGGTATTGCGCTGCTCGTGTGGATGTACGTGCTCGCCGCAATCGCGATTCTGGGCTGCGAGTTCAATGCGGAGTATGAGAGGATGCTGGCCTGATGCTGACCTGGATCACTGGGGCGGCGGCGTGGGGGTTGGGGGAGCGGGGGCAGGCGTCGTGGTGAATGCGCTCCCCGTCTGGCCGGGCTGCTGCGTCTGCTGGGGGGTTGCGGGGTTTCCGCCGATGGGCGTACCTGGAGCCGGCCCGGCTTGGGGCATCGCCGCCGCCGGATTCATCGTCTTATCTTTGCTCACATCGTAGACGAACTCCCACTTCGGGAATTCGTCCTGATCGTTATAGATCTTGATTCCCATTCCCTTGTAAGGGCTCGCCACTCCGGCGATTCCGCCACCGATCGTCTGCTGCGCCTGTTGCTGTTGTTGTCCGGCCTGCACGCCGGCCAGCCCCCCGGGCCGGGGCGTAGTCAGCAGACCTTGAATCAGCTTGCTCGCATCGGTGGGCGTCGCAGGGGTTCCCGCAGGGCTTCCGGCGGGGGGCTGGCCGTTCGGATTGTTGATCTGCTGCGCAACGCCCGCCGGTAATTGGGCCGGCTGGGCCGGCGCACCGAACGAAGGCAAGGAGGAAATGCCGCTTGAAGGAGCGGTGGGCTGCGCCGGCTGGTTCACGGCCGGCGCGGCGGGTCCGGGGACCCCGCCGGGTGCCGGTGCAGTAGTGCCCGCGACGGCGGGTACGGTGGGGTTTGCCGGATTATTTGCGGCGTTGTTGGTGGGGGTGTTTGTGGCGGCGTTTGCGCCTGCCGGCAGCACTAACCCCGGGTCTGGCGGAATGGGGCCGGCGTTCGGGTTCGCCCCGGCACCGGTCTGGTCGCTGGGCCTGTGACGCAGGGCCGGATTGGTATTCGCATCCGAAGGCTGCGCCCCCCCGAGCGGGGACAGTTCGGTGATGAAATTGTCTACGACTTTCGCTTCCTTCTTCTCTTTCTTTTTCACAAGCGAATCGATCAGAGCTCCGCCGGGTCCGGCATGGATGAGCCGCCACTCACTCTTGCCGGTCATCGGATCGATGTACTGACGCCGCAAGAAACGAATGCCGTTTGTATTCTCCAGATCCTCAATCTTGCCCGGAAATCGCTTGGACTTGCGAACATACAGCTGGATCGCGCGGGAATACTGTTCACCCCGCTCGATCAACAAGGCTTCCTTGTCGCGCTCCGCTTCGAACGCCACGCGCGGCAGAGACATATAGAGCGAGATGGCAATGATCGACGCCATCGCGAACACCAGCAGGAGCGCAAATCCGGATTCCTGCTTGCCGTCCTTCATGCCGCCGCCTCTTCAGCCAGGGGCAGCGTCTGCTTGTTCTTGAACTGAACGTCCTCGACGTCAACGGAGTTCACACCGACATGCACCACCTTGTAGCGATGGTCGATAGTCTCACCCTCCCATGCGACGACGATCTCTTCGCCATTCAGAAAAAACGCTTTCTTGCGCGTTTCCCCGCGCGCATTCGAGTATCCGTAATACTTGAGCGGGATCGCGGGAGGAGGAGGCGGTGGCGGCGGTCCGCTCGGCGGCGCCACCACCGGAGCGGGATTGTTGATCGCGATCTTACGCTCCTTCGGGAGGGGACCCGCTGCCGGTGGCGGCGCAACAGCCCCGAACTGAAACAGATTGCGCGATCCGCCTTCCAAGCTGACACTCTGCACTTTTGCCAGCAGATCCATCCGCAGCGTCGGGTCGATTTTCGCCGGGTCTGGACGGTCTTCCGGGTTCTTGCTCTTCAACGACACGCGCCATTCCGAGCTGTTGCGCCGGGCCGCCAGCCCCCGGCGCTGCGTGCTAGCGGTGGAGCCCGTATCGGCGGGCAAAACGGCGGGGGCCATCTGGCCTCCCGAATTGCCCACGGACGGCCCCGGCGTTGAATCTCCGGAGAAAACCTCGACATACAGTGTCACCGCGGCAACCAAACCCAGGACCGCCAGCAGCCAGACCTTCTTCTTGTCTTCCTTCTTCTTCAGGACGACCTTCATGACTGGGCCTCCGGATCGTCCCGGACGAACGCGTTCAACTTCACCGTTACCTGCAGACTTTGCGAATTGGCAAGCGGCGCAGCTTGCAGACGTTCGACGATCAGGAATCGCGGCGACTTATCCAGCGAGTTCATGAACTTCAGCAGATTCGGATAAGTCCCCTCGAAGCTTGCCGTCAGCGTCAACATGCTTAGCGACGTGCTTCCTTCGACCGGATCGCGTGCGATCGCCCGCTCGCGCGTCTTGATTCCCGCTACCGATGCCATTTGATCCAGATCGCCCAAGATGGTGGAGTACGTGTTCCGCCTCGGCGTCATATAGCGATCGATGAAACTGCCCGCCTGTGAGCGCGCGGTATCCACCTTCGATGCCATGCTCTTCGATCGTGTGACCAGGCTGCGTTCGATCACGAGTTGCCGCCGCGTCTCCGCGAGCTTGCTTTCGATTGACGCGGGTGAATCGTTCCACCAATGGAAAGCGAAACCCGCCGCCACTAGATTCGCCACAAGCAGTACGCCCACGCCAACACGCGCGAGCACCACCGGCGACCGCCAGGTGATGGATTTCCAGCGCTGCGTTACGTCAAAGTTTCTGGGCATAAGTCACCGTCAAACGGTAGCGGTAAAAAGGATCGGTTTGCGAAGGCGCCTGAGAGACCGGCACGGAGGCCGACCCGAACACATCCGATGCCTCCAGTTTCTGAATGAACACCACGAGCGGTTCAGGCGAATCCGCCGCGACTGTCATATCGAGAGTCACATGGTCGGATGCATTCACTTGCGGAACGATCTGCGTGATGCGCACGTTCGGCGGAAGGGTCTTTTCGAGGTCGGCGAACATCTTGGTCCAACTGATGCCTTTGCGCACCAGAAGCGCGTTGATCATGACGCTTTGATCCAGCACCTCGGAATTCTCCGGTTTGCGGATTTCGCGATCGTATTTCGCGCGCTCCGCTGTGAGCCGCTGCAGATCCCGGGCCAGCCGGGCCAGCAACTGGCGGTCGCGACTTACCGCCCCGCGATCTAGAAAAGCGAGCCAGATGAAAGCAAGCAAGGTGAGCGTCAAGACGGCTGCCGCGGCTCCCGTCGCGACCAGCATGGGCCGATCGCGACGGAATGGCTCGCTCGCGAGATTGATTCCGATCCTCATGCAGCCACCGGGTGCGCGACCGTGCTTTGCAGGTAGCCGAACAGCCCGGCGTTCTGCCCGTTAACGGCGCCGAGGCGCGATCGCAGGGGTTCGACGGCGATCTCCAACTCGTCCTGGAATTGCGCGATGGCAGCCTGCTCCAGGTCCCCGAAGCCGCACAGCACGAGGCGCGTCGCTTGCGCCTGCAGATTGTCCTCCACGTAGACGAAGGTAGGGAAGAGATCCGCCGCGATCTCGGCAAGCGAGAACTCGTTCAGCTCCAGCGAGCGGGTCAACTTCAGGACGCCCTGTTGCGCCACCATGACCGTCAGCACGTGGCCGTTGACTTTCGCGACGACGGAAATTCCATCGGTTGTCACCAGGTCCAGTGCCGCGAGCGGCGAGACCGTCACCATGCCCGGTTGAATTCCAACTGCCCGGAACGGCGCTTCATAGCGCGCGATGATCTCGAGCGGCGATACCGCCACCACAACCTCGTGCGACTTTCCGCCCGGGCTGTTCTGCCGCCAATAGCTCAGGGCTGCGGATTCCACATCGAACGGCACGCTTTTTTTGATCCGGAAGCGCACCAACGCTTCCTGGTCTTCGTCTTTTTCCGGGAAAGAATCGAAATCCAGAACGGAGACGCGCGCCGAGTAGTCCGGCAGGATCAGCGCGGCTTTTTTCCCTTGACGCGGTCCGGCCCCGGGAACCAGGGCGGCGACCGCTTCCGCGAACGCATCCGGACTTTGGATGTTGTCGCGTAAGGGTGAGGCGGAGACGACGCCCGCCGCGAGGGGCTGGAATACGACTCCGGTCGGATTGCGCGTGCGGGCCATGTTGATGCCGGTTTCGCTCACTTCGAAAACGAGGTCCGGCGGCGGATCCTGGAAGAGCGCGGAAAGCTTACTCATGAGAGCCACTGCTGCCCTCCCCCACTACAATTCTTAACAACGTCGGGATTCTAAACAACATCCGTAGGACAGGCCATCGTTTTTTGTGGCCTGTCGCTCTTGCCATGCTCATATACCGCCGACACCTACCCCATTGGATTCCCGACGAAACGATCCTGTTTGTCACCTGGCGGTTAGCAGGTTCGATGTCTCCGGACAGCCCCGCTTGGCTAAATGATCCGCGCATCGCGAGCATGGTCGTCGAGACCGTCCTTTATGGTGAAGCGGTGCGCAAGTTCTACACCCTGCATGCCTGGGTGATTATGATCAACCACGTTCACGTCGTTTTCAAGCCCCACACCAAACTTCCGGCGATAATGAATTGGCTCAAAGGCCGAACCAGTCGTGTCGCGAACCGGATTTTGGGTCGGCCGGGCAAGCCCTTCTCGCAGGATGAATCGTACGACCATTGGATCCGGTCGGAGGAGGAGCTTCTTAGATATATCTATTACGGTGAACACAACCCTGTTTCTGCGGGTTTGGTGCAGGCTTGCGCTCAGTGGACTTGGTCTAGTGCGTGCACGACAGGCCACAAAAAACGATGGCCTGTCCCACAAATTGAACAAGCTTCTCAGGGCACCGGTGAACGAGCTGCCCTGTGTGGGGCTGAACAAGCTTCTCAGGGCACTGGTGAACGAGCTGCCCTGTGTGGGGCTGAACAAGCTTCTCGGTGTACGGGTGACCGGGTTGCAATTTGTGAGAGTGAACAAGTTGGGCAGGGTACCGGTGAATGAGCTGCACCTTGCGGGAGTGAAAAAGCTGGTCAAAGTACCGGTGAATGAGCTGCACCTTGCGGAGGGGAACGAGCTGGGCAAGGTACGGGTAGCCAAGCTGAATAAGCCCTCCATCCTCGACACTAATGGGTCCTTAGCCTTCAATGAACGTCACCTTATTGATCTCTTTGAGCGTAGTGATGCCCATTCGCACCTTGTCCACCGCGGATTCGCGCAGGAACGTCATGCCTTCATCGCGCGCTACGCGCTTGATCTCCGCCGTCGAGCGACGGTCCAGAATCATCTCGCGAATCCTGTCGCTTAGATCGAGCAGTTCGTGAATCGCGGTTCTTCCGCGGAAGCCGGTGCCGCCGCATTCGAAACAACCCGCGCCCTCCATGGTCGGAACATCGCGCCACTCCTCGGGATTCAGCCCGCTCACAAGGTATTCCGAATCCGGATAGTGCACGCGCCGCTTGCACAATTCGCAGATCATGCGCACGAGCCGCTGCGCCAGTATGCAATTCAGCGCCGATACGAAGTTGTAGGGCTCCACGCCCATGTTCAGGAAGCGTCCCAGCACGTCGAGCACATTGTTCGCGTGAACCGTCGTGAAGACCAAGTGACCAGTGAGCGCGGAGTTGATCGCAATCTGCGCCGTCTCCTGATCACGGATTTCGCCGACCATGATCTTGTCGGGGTCGTGCCGCAAAATCGATCGCAAGCCGCGCGCGAAGGTCAGGCCCTTCTTTTCGTTCACCGGAATCTGCGTAATGCCTTTGACCTGGTACTCAACAGGATCTTCGATCGTGATGATCTTGTCTTCATCGTTCTTGATCTCGCTCAGCGCCGCGTAGAGCGTCGTCGTCTTGCCCGATCCGGTGGGTCCCGTTACCAGCACCATCCCATACGGCTCGCTAATATAGCGGCGGAACTTCGTCAGATCCGCTTCCGAAAAACCGACCACGTCGAGCGAAAGCTTGGCGAACTTCTCGCTCATCGATTCCTTGTCCAGCACGCGGAGCACGGCGTCTTCACCGTGAATCGTGGGCATCACCGACACGCGGAAATCGATCAGACGCCCCTTGTACCGCACGCGGAAACGCCCGTCTTGCGGGACTCGCCGCTCGGCGATATCGAGTTCGCTCATTACCTTGATGCGCGAGAGGATGGTGGATTGCCAGTCCTTCGCGATTGGGGGCATCGCATAGTGCAGTACGCCGTCGATGCGGTACTTGATCGCCACTTCCTGGTCTCGCGACTCGATGTGGATATCGCTGGCGCGCCGTTCGAGCGCATTGAAAATGGTGGTGTCGACGAGCTTGATCACCGGCGCGATGTCGCTATCGCCCTGCGCCAGCTTGTCTATAGAAAGGGTCTCGTCCGGATTGTCGTCATCGCCCACGACATCGAGCGTGAAGCCCTCGGTCACTTCTTCCAGAACGCGTTGGCTTTGCTCGGTCTTCTTCAGCAGATCGCCGATCTGGGAGGCGGTCGCGACCTTCACCCGCAGCTTCTTGTTGAGCAGCAGACCGAGCTCGTCGATCATGTTCAGATTGCGCGGATCGGCGAGGGCGATATCCAGTGTTCCGTTCACTGCGCGCAGCGGAACGAAGTTGTACCGGAACATCAGATCCACCGGCACGCTTCGGAAGAGGTCGTGATCGATCGCGCCTTCGCGCAGGTCCACATACTCGCAGCGGTAACGCGCCGCCATGGCTTGCGCCGCCGCGATTTCCGGCCCCAAATCCTTCAGCACTAATCGTTCAGCAGCCATCTAAATTTACCGAATCGTATCCGCTAACGAGAATATGGGCAGGTAAAGTGCAATCAGCACAAACGCCACAAAAATCCCCATAAATACCATGATCGCAGGCTCGATCATGGAGAGCACGGCCGTCATACGGGTATTGACGTCCTCTTCATAGAATTCCGCCACGCTGGTCAGCATCACCGGCAGCGCGCCTGTGGATTCGCCCACCTCGATCATGTCAATCGAGAGTGAAGGGAAAATTCCCGTCGCCTTCAAAGACGCCGAGAGCGGGTTGCCCTCCCGCACCATTTGCCCGGCGCGGCCCAGCATCTTGCGCAGCAAAACCGTACCGAGCGAATCGGCCGAGGTCTCAAGTCCCTGAACCAGCGGAATGCCGCCCGTGAGCAGGGTGCTCAGCACCCTTGAGAATTGTGCGACCTGGTACTTCAGCCAGATATCTCCGAACAGTGGGACCTTTGCCTTGATCGCGTCCAGCCTCTCCGAACCCTCCGGCTTTTTGGCCCACCACACCAACGCGCAGATCGCGGCGGCGAAAGCGGCTCCGAACAGCAGGACATAGGCTCGCGCGGTGGTTCCGACGTCAATCAGTATCTGGGTGACCACCGGCAGCTTCGCGGACATGCTGGTGTACAGGCCCGCGAAACTGGGTACCACATAAGTGACCAGGAAGATCATCAGCAGGATCACGAGCACAACCAGTACCGAGGGATACATCAATGAGAGCAATACTTTTTTCCGCACGGCCAGTGCCAGCTTCTGGTAAGTGATGTACCGCTCCAGAACTTCTCCCAGGCTGCCGCTTTTCTCACCCGCGAGGACGGAGGTGACATAGATTTTCGGGAAAATACCCTGCCGCTCGAAGGCATCGGAGAGCAATGTGCCGCGCCTCACCTCGTCACGGACAGACTGGATGTATGGGGTCAGCTTCGGATCGGTGAGCCGGTCGGCCAGCAGATCGAGGCCCTTCAGGATCGGCAAGCCGGCACGGATAAGCGTGACGAATTGCTGGTTGAAGATGAGGAACTTCTCCAGATTGATCTTCTTCTTGCGTCCCAGGCTGATGTTGCTCGTCAGCGCCAACTTACCGGCGCGCGGCTTGATCGAGTAGACCAGGAATCCCTGACCGGAGAAGCGCTCCCGGAGCTCCTGTTCGGTGGTCGCAGTGGCGATCTGGGAATGGATCTCACCCCGCGCGTCCGCGTATTTCATCACGAACTCGGACATGACTACTGCTCAGCCTCCACTACTTGCGCTCCCGGGGGCGTGCGAAACGCGAAAAGCTTCGGATCGATCGGTAAATTGAGTTTTTCCTGGTCGAACTGGAAGTCGATCACGGATCGGTCCTGGCTAACAACACGCAGGCGGCGAATGCGCGCATCGCTTGAGACCAGGAACTCGACTTTGGAATAGGGCAGCTTGTCCGAATTAGGCTCAGCGTCAATCCAGGTGTCCGCTCCCTCGGGACGAAGAGCGAAGCTGCGGAACTCCTTGTAGAAGTTCAACTTACCGAGGAGAAATGCCAGTGGGGCGCGCTGATCTTCTGTTTCTTTCAGGGTGCTGTGCTCCACTTGGTTCGTAGCCGGTGTATAGAGAAAGACGTTTTTGCCGTCCGAAACGAAAACCTTGCCCGCGGGCGATGTATAGTCCCACCGCATGCGTCCCGGCTTGCGCAGCAAAAGCACGCCCGATTCGGTTTGATCCGCGCGCCGCTGTCCGCTGTAAGTCTCTGTAAAGGTGAGCCTTAACGACTGCGCCCGGTTGTAACGGTTCTCCACGGATTTCAACACGGAATCGATATTGGCGTCGGCCCCCAGGGCGGGCAGGACCGCCAGCACGCACCAAGCCGCAAGCTTCGTCACGAATAATAGACGCGCGCGATGCCTCATCCGTTGTAGCGCGAAGTTAATCCACCTGGGTTGGTCTATAATTCAGGCGTCAAATGGATACTTCAGAACCTCTGCGGCAGCACATCGTCATTCTTCTGAAAGGGCGCGGCGCACATGCTGATTTTGAAGCGGCGGTGGCCGGGCTTCCCGCCCATCTCCGAGGCGTCAAACCGGCTGGTGCGCCGCATACCGCCTGGCAACTTGTGGAACACCTTCGCATTGCGCAGTGGGACATCCTGGAATTCACGCGGGATCCAAAGCACGTTTCGCCCGCGTGGCCGGAAGGGTATTGGCCCGCGACCGAAGCCGCGCCCAGCGATTCCGCCTGGGACGCGACCCTCGCTAAGTTCCGCGGCGACCTGGAGGGGCTGCAGTCGCTCGTCTCCGATCCGGGGACCGACCTTCTGGCGCCCCTCGCTCATGGGCAGGGGCAGACTGTCCTTCGTGAAGCGCTACTTGCGGCCGACCACAACGCTTATCACATCGGTCAACTGGTGATGCTGCGAAACCTGCTAGGGGCCTGGAAGTAAAACACATGAAAGCCGCGATGCGGAGTGTCGTTTTGTGCTGCGTGACACTCGCCCAAGCGTCCGGGCAATTCAGTCCGTTCGAGCGGCCAGGCGGGGTTAATCCGATCATCAAGCCGAATCCCAAGTCCTCGTTCCTATGCCCCATGCGCAAGACCCTCGTCCACTGGGAAAGTCTGCACACGTTCAATCCCGCGGCCGTAGTACGCAGCGGCAAGGTATACGTTATTTATCGCGCGGAGGACGATAGCGGCGATATGGTTATCGGCCACCACACTTCCCGGTTGGTGCTGGCGGAATGCGCGGTCGGCCTTCATTTCACCCGCAGGCCCACTCCGATTCTCTACCCCGCCGAAGTTTCCCAGAAATAGCGGGAGTGGGACGGCGGCTGTGAGGATCCGCGAGTGGTGGAGTCCGAAGACGGAACCTACGTGCTTACGTACACGCAGTGGAACCACATTAAGACCGACGCCGCGATTGCTACGTCGAAAGATCTGCTGACCTGGACCAAACATG
>JAOAPQ010000603.1 GCA_025462965.1 Bryobacterales bacterium | reverse complement strand
GAAATCCACAACTGCCGCAATTGCAATAAGATAAAAAGTTACGATCGTGGTTACCGCTATGAATAGAGTTCTTCCTTTGTTTGCCTTCCTGATCGCAGCCAGCGCTCAGGATCCATCCAGCACGCCACAGTTCACCGCGAAGGGCGAGCTGGTGCGGCCGCAAAACTATCGTGAATGGGTCTATCTCAGCTCGGGAGTCGGAATGACGTACGGCACCGGCGGTCCCAGCCGGACGCCCGTGTTCGACAACGTGTTCGTCACGCCGGCCGCCTACCGCTCCTTCCTTCAAACCGGGACGTGGCCGGACAAGACGATGTTCGTTCTGGAGATTCGCTCCTCGGCCACGGAGGGCTCGATCAATAAGGGCGGGAACTATCAGACGGGGTTCCAGCGCATGGAAGCCGAAGTGAAGGACGAGTCGCGATTTCCCGGAAAGTGGGGGTTTTTCCCTTTTGAGAGCGGGGCTAATACGTCTAAACAGCTGCCGGTCTCGGCTAGCTGTTATTCCTGCCACGCGGAGCATGGCGCTGTGGACAATACCTTTGTTCAGTTCTATCCGACGCTTCTGGACATCGCGAAGCGCAAAGGGACCCTGAAGATTGGCGCGCAGTGAAGTGCCGGGCGGGCGGTTTGCTTCCGTTAAAACGGGCCAGGCGGGTAACCAACCCGCCGCGGGATGCCATCCCGCCCCACATGGTTGTGGTAACGGCGGGCGAGGATTTTTGATACAAGAGTTACATGGCACTCTCTGCACGAAATCAACTGCCCGGCACTATCCAGGACATTCAAGTCGGCGACATCATGGCGCATGTTGTCGTCAAGGTGGGAGATAACCTTATCGAAAGCGTGATCACCCGCAATAGTGCGGAAGAACTTGGCTTGAAGAAGGGTGATTCCGTAAAAGTAGTTGTTAAATCGACCGAGGTAATGATTCAGAAGGGGTAAGATAAGAGGGTTCGACAAAAACACGACCAACTCACATGCCAACCGCGAGACTCACCACTGAAGTTATCACCGCCGCTATTCAAGGCTTTGAACAACAGAAAGTTCTTATTGACAGCCGCATTGCTGAACTCCGAGCGATGATGTCCGGTGATTCGCCGGAATCCGCCGCCGTGTCCGCTCCCACCCAGAAGACAGGAAGGAAGATCTCAGCCGCTGCCCGAAAGCGAATGAGTGAGGCCCAGCGCAAGAGGTGGAGTGACTCCGCGGGCAAGTCTGTTTCTTCGTCGTCACCAGCCACGCCGGAAGCCTCCAAACCCAAACGGAAGCTCAGCGCCGCTGGTAAGGCAGCAATTGTCGCCGCGCTGAAGAAACGCTGGGCGGCGAAGAGGGCGGAAACCGGGAAGGCGAAACCAGCCGCCGCGAAGAAAGCGGACCGAACCAGTTAGCCGCCAAGAAGGCGTCCGGTGCGCCGTTCGTGATAGGATTTGGCCAAATGGAGATCAACGAATGACTCACTGCTCCAGACGCAATTTTCTGAAGACCGGACTCGCGGCAGGCATACTCGCGGGAACCGGAAGCCTGCCCTTGCGGGCGGCGCGTGGAACGGCTACGGATTGGGTAACGCTCGGGAAGTCCGGCGTGAAGGTGACCCGGCTCGCGTTCGGCACCGGGACGTTTAGCGGGCGAACACAGCGGGAACTGGGGCAGGATCAGTTCACGAGGCTGGTGCGCTACGCATATGACCGGGGCATTCGCTTCTATGAGACCGCCGAAAGTTACGGCGAGATGCACAAGATGCTGGGTGTGGCGCTGAAGGGCATTCCTCGCGATTCGTACCGGCTGATGTCCAAGGTGACGACGCGCGAAGGGGTGAATCCGCAGGAGAAGATCGACGAGCTGCGCAAGCTGGCGAATACCGATTATTTCGACGTGATGCTGCTGCACTACCAGCATGTGGCAACATGGCCGACCGACACCGCGCGGTGGCAGGACGGGATACTGGAAGCGAAGTCGAAGAAGGCTGTGGTGGGGCACGGCGCGTCGGTGCACGGGCTGCCGGCGTTGCGCAAGTTCCCGGGTAACGAGTGGCTGGAGATCGCCATGATCCGGGTGAACCACAACGGCACCAAGATGGACGCGGAGGATTACAACACGAGCGGGCGGGGCGACGTGAGCGAGGTGGTCACGCATGTGAAGCAGGTCCGCGCGGGAGGCATGGGTGTGATCAGCATGAAGCTGGTGGGAGAAGGTGCGTTCACGACTCGTGAGGACCGACAGGCGGCCATGAAGTTCGCGTTCAATAACGCAGGCGTCGATTCCGTTACGGTGGGTTACAAGAATACGGCGGAGATCGACGAGGCTATCGAGAATTTGAATCTGGCGCTGGCTTAGGCAGCCGCACACAGGCTACCAAAAGTACCGCTCGACAACCCGCGGCGGCCCGGAACTGCCATTGATCACTTTGGTGGTAATCACCCATTGGATGTTCTTGCGCTCCCAATGTGGGGGCGCCTGCTTTACCGCTACGTCCATATAATCACGGCTGGCGAGGAATTCACCGGCGGCCATGGTGCCATAACCAGTTAGTCCTGCTGCAACAACCACCATCCGGTCCGTGGTTGGATCCAGGACGCGTGAGATCAAAGCGTAATCCTGCGCGAGATCCAGATACGGAGTGGCGGCGGCTACCGAATAGTCCCGGTTGGAGGGATTCTGTCGGTCTCGAATCCAGAATCCGGCGTCGTTCCTGTCGAAACTGAAACGCATCGGACCCGTTAAGCGCATGGTCCAATCATTGTTGAAACCGCCGACCAGAACGACCGGGCCGTCTCTCAGATCGGCGAGACTGGCCGTGCTTTCGCCGAGTATGCGCCAGGCTTTGCCCCTGACGTTCAGGAGCCCGGCCAGACGCGCGAGGGTCTTGGTATCGGAAAGGGCGACGTTCTGGCTGCCGGTAAAGTACATTGCGAAGATCTTGATGGGCGCCTCGGGATTTTTTGCCGCCTCCGCAACGAGCGTGACGTCCGGATTGACCGGCTTTCGCGGTTCCTGGGATGCGGCCAGGAAGGAGCGCTGGCCGATGCACAATAACACCGATCCGGGTGACTCCAGTACGGGTCCCCAGAACTGGTCGAGGGCGGTGCGGGATTGCCACGGCTTGAGCAGGAACATGCCCGCAGCGGCGGCGACGACGGCGGCTACGGCGATGACGCCTGCCCGGCGGCTGCGGCGGCGGATGGGCGCGGCTCCTGGATTCGGAGCGGGCGCAATCGGAGCGGGCGCAATCGGCAGCGGCGGGGCTACCGCCAACTCGAATTCGGGCACATAGGACCCGGGCGAGAGCGTGATTCGAATCTCGCCTTTGTGCTCGTTGTCGTAGTACTGCGCGATTCGCTTTCGGATCTCGCCGGCCGTTGCGCGAACGATGGGGTCGGCATTGGTGTCGTAGTTCGGCTCTCTGCCGAAAACTTCAACCCCTAGTGTCCGCTCCTTGAGCTCCGCGGCGCGGCCCTCCAGAGTCCGTTCCACTACGTAGCGCCAGAAAACCGGGAAGCGTTTGCTGTTTTTGAAGAGCGGATTTGCCAGCATGCGCTCCATTTGCGAGCGAATGGCGGCGCGGTCTGCTTCGCTGAACTGGGCCGTGTGCGGTTCGTGTGTGCGGGACGTTTGCATGGTCGAGGATTGACAGAGCAACGAGGCTCTATCTGCGGCAAGAGTCTATCACAGACGCAGGTACGGTACGTACGTTACGAGGGGTCCAAACGAAACCCGTAACGCCGCGTAAACTCCTGAAGGAAATGGGGTTTGGTTTGTCATTACCGTATCGATCTTGTCACTTGCGGAGAGGGCTGTCATTCTCGCACGAACCGGAAGCTCGATCTTGAGTTTTCGCCAAGTCAGCAAGGGGGGAAACAAATGAATTGGTCAAGACTAAGTAAGCTCTTGGTAATTTGCCTGTCTCTATTTGCGTTCGCTCTCCCGGGGTTAGCCCAGGATGCGACCGTACTCGGAACTGTCACCGATCCTTCGGGCGCGGCCGTTCCCAATGTGGCCATTACGGTCACCAGCAACGACACCGGCCAGGTCCGGCATGTCAAGACGAACGACCAGGGTCAGTTCATCGTTCCGGACCTTCACATTGGACGCTATATGGTTCGAGCCGAAAGCGCCGGTTTCAAGGCAGCGGAAGAGAAGGACATCGCGCTCAACGTGGGTGACCGCTCGCGCGTCGATATGAAACTCGAGGTGGGTAGCTCGTCGGAGAGCATTACCGTGGAGGCGAGAGCCATCGCGGTTCAGTCGGAATCGGGCGAAGTGAGCGATGTGATTACCGGCAAGCAGGTGTCGCAGCTTGCGACCAACGGCCGCAGCCTGTATGCGCTCGCGACCCTGACGGCTGGGGCATCGAGTGCTATGTCGGACTTTCAGAGCCCGACACCGGTTGGCGGCGACTC
>JAOAPQ010000566.1 GCA_025462965.1 Bryobacterales bacterium | reverse complement strand
CTGGTGCAAGGAAAAATATGAAGCCAAATCGACAGTCGCTACAAATTCTCTTCGTGTGTCTGCTGGCGGTATGCACGGTTACAAGGTCATGGAGCCAGCAGATCACCGCGGCAATCAATGGCACGGTTAGGGATCCCTCAGGCAGCCCTATCGCGAACGCCAAGGTCACCGCGACGGACAATGACCGCGGCACTGTTCGCAGCACCCAATCCAACTCTGCCGGCTCGTTCGACCTGCCTACGGTTCCCATCGGCAATTACACCGTCCGAGTGGAACAGACTGGATTTCAGGTTCAGCAATCGACGGTCACCCTGGTGCTGAACCAGGTTGCAAAGATCGACTTCGAACTGAAGGTGGGCAGTGTGAGCACTGCTGTCGAGGTGACCTCAGCCTCACCCATTCTGCAGACGGAAAGCACGGAAGTCAGCACGGTGATGGAGGCGCACGAAATTGCGGCGCTACCCCTTCAGACACGCAACTATAATCAGCTGACGCTGCTGATCCCGGGCTCCGTCACCACCAGCCCCGCATCGTTTAACACGGGTCAAACCACGTTCAACTCCGGAAGGCCTTATATCAACGGCAACCGCGAACAGGCCAGCTACTACCTGCTCGACGGGATGGAAAATACGGAGTTTGTCGACAATAACGTGGCCTTCTCGCCCAACGTGGATGCGATTCAGGAGTTCAACGTGATCACAAACAATCCGAGCGCGCAATATGGACAATTCCTCGGTGGTGTGATCAGCGTCAGCACCAAATCCGGTACGAACCAATTCCACGGCAATCTGTTCGAGTTCCTGCGCAATGACTACTTCAACGCGAACGAATGGTCCAGCAACTTCAGTACGGATCCGACTGTGAGCAGCGCGCCGCCAAAACTACGGTGGAATGAATTCGGCGGAACCTTCGGCGGTCCTGCCATCAAGAACAAACTGTTCTTTTTCACCGATTACCAGGGTTCGCGGTTCGATAAGCCCGCGACCCCCGGAACGTCCAGCACCTTCACGAACCGGGCACGAACCGGGGATCTCTCAGATACCGCGGGTCTGCAACTGCATTATCCGGGTACCACGGTTCCGCTACCAGCGAATCTGAACAACGCCGTGATCTGTACGGGAAGCCAGAAGTTCGGCTCCTCGCCTTGCATCAACGGCATCAGCCCCACTGCGCTGAAGATTTTGGGTGTGCTGCCGCAGCCCAATCTGCCGGGAGCCAACGGCGGTACGCTGAACAACCTCGGCAATTCGGTTCATAGCTATACGAACGGCGACCAGGGCGATGCCAAGGTCGACTGGGTTCCCACCGGAAAAGACCACATTTTCGGGCGTTACAGCCAACAGTTCATTTCGAATCCAACCACGAATTCCCAGCCGCTGATATACGGCACCACCAACAACTTCCCGCTCTACAGCGGCGTGCTGGACTTCACCCATGTTTTCAGCAGCCGTGTCATCAACGATCTCCGCGCGGGCGTCAGCTATTACCCTGCCGACGCGAATACGGTAAGCGGCGGCTCCTCAAGCACTGCCGGCCTCATCAATGGCCAACCGACACCCTATCTTCCAGCACTTACTTTCTCGGGTTCGCCAGTCGGAACCGCTTTCGGAACGGCGGACGCACCGGAGATCTTCCACCAGACAACGATTCAGCTCGACGACACCGTGGTCCTGTCGCGCGGCTCGCATACGATCCATGCAGGCTTCCAGTTCCTGCGCTATCGGAACGACTACGTCCCGGCCACCAGCAACGATGGCGCTGCCGGTACCATCGGTTTCACCGGCAACTATACGGGTAACCCGGAGGCGGATTTCCTTCTCGGCCTTCCGACGACGATCGCCTATGGGAAGGGTTATGCCGGGACTGTGGGCCAGCGAAACAGCGCCATCGGCGCATTCGTCCAGGATGACTGGCGTGTAACTCCGCATCTGACCATCAACGTGGGTCTGCGCTATCAGGTGTTCACGCCGATCTATGAGGTGGGCAACCGCATGACAAACTTCGGCGCATACTCGGGGCAGATCCAACTGGCCGGCGTGAATGGCAACAGCCGCGCTCTATATAACCAGTACAACGGGATCGCGAATTTTCTTCCCCGCATCGGCGCGGCATGGACACCCTGGGATGACAAGACCGTCATCCGTGCCGCGTTTAGCCGCTCCAGCTTCCAGGAAGGCACTGGCGAATACAACCGGCTCGCCACCAACGCCCCCTGGAACATCGATCTGACGGGTCAGTACTCGGCCGGTACTAACGGCGCGATTCCGTCCAATCAGCTTTTCCTCGACCAGGGTTTTGCCGGTCTGGGCAGCGGATCCAGCGGCGTACCATGCACCCCGCAGACCGTGACCTCGGCGCCTGCATCCTGCTTCGCCGGAATCCGTATTCATATGACTGATCCGAACTATCGCCCCGCGGTTTCGAATCAGTGGAACCTCGCGCTACAGCATCAGTTCGGCAACGCTCTGACGATACAGGCCAGTTATATCGGTCAGCACACCGACCATCTGGCAGCTATCTACTTTGCCGGACAGAGCGTTCTCAACGCGGACGGCACTGTTTCGCCGGGCCCGTATCTCGCGGGCAATCCCGCGCTCAAAAACGCTGGAACGGGTCAGGTCCGCTTGAACACATCCACCGGTATCCAGAACTATAACGCGCTGCAACTATCTGCACAGCAGCGTTTCAGCCGTGGCCTTTCCTATCAGCTGAACTACACGTGGTCCAAGTGCCTTACGAACAACCAGGGCTACTACGGTCGATATGGAGATGCAGGCGCCAGCCAGGCCTCCGCCGACGTTTCGTTCCAGCAGTACGTCTACAACACAAGTCTTGACTATGGTCTTTGTGACCACGACGTTACTAACGTCTTCAATGGTTACCTCAGTTACGAGCTGCCTTTCGGCAGGAATCGCATGTTCGGCAGCAACTCCAATAAGACGGTAAACGCTATTCTTGGCGACTGGCAGATGAACACGATCTTTACCGTTCACGGCGGCTTTCCTATTTCGATGCTCGACTGGTCCGGCGACGCCGGCACTGGTTCGGCTCAGGGGCGCCCCGACTGCATAGCCCCCGCAAAGCAGACACCGTATCAAAACTACGCGGGCGGCGGATACGTCTGGTTCGATGCGAGTACGATGCGTGATCCCGCGCCCGGGAAGCTTGGGAATTGCGGCATCTCATCCGAACGCGGTCCCGGCATTAAGCAGGTGGATGTTGGTTTGTCAAAGAAGTTCCGGATCACCGAGCGCCAGAATGTGGAGTTCCGGGCCGAGGCGATCAACTTCTTCAACTCCCCGATCTTCACGGTACAGGGCTATCAGATCGATGTGTTTTCGAACGGTGGTTCTCTGATGCCGGTGTCGACGGGATCATCGAACCTGGTTCCCAACCCGAGCTCGCTTACCGGCGTGGTGAATTCGTCTCAAGGGGCAAGGAATCTGCAATTCGGCTTGAAATACACGTTCTGATGTCGCGCTAAATGATTCAGACTCGCGGCAGGTTCTAGTCTGATAAGGAAGAGCCTGCCCGAAGCGGTAGTGAAAGAGCCAGCTATCCTGCAAGGCGTGGAAACTTACATTTGTTTCGCTACGCACTTCGGTTAGATGCCATGCCAGCGCGTTCTTTCAATTCTT
>JAOAPQ010000798.1 GCA_025462965.1 Bryobacterales bacterium | reverse complement strand
CCAATGCTGATCCAGAGCCGCACGGATCTCTTGATCTCGCACTCCAGAATACTGTTCTGTCTTTTGTTGATCGTTCATCTTGAGCCTTCAATTTGACAAGAAGCTAAATGCTTTATCGGAATCGGAGTGTACGACTCGTCAAGTCGCGCTGTTTCTTCGATCACCCCAGAGTCTACACCGCGTCGAAGCGTCTAACTCCTGATTAGTCGTTTTAAACCGGCCAATTTCGTGGGTGGGGGTTCGCGGTCGGCAGCAGGAGGCGATATTCTTCTTTCGTCTGAAACTGATTTTACCGGAGGGTGAAGGCCTGCCGCTGACCGCACCCTGCCAGGTATTCGATCTGATGACTGGCCTTCACCCTCCCGACTAATCAGTTCCGAACGAAAAAAGCATACAGCTTTCTCAAGATTCGCGGAGAAGTCTCGCTGCAGTCATCGTCTCGCCTAAAATACACGGAGTGGGTGTTTTAAGCGCAATGGACCATGATGATGAACTAATCAAAGACATAGCACCACACGTGTTGGAAGTGCTTGCCAGGAAGCGATTCTTCGAAACCCTGGACGATCAGATGTGTCCCGCCGATCCCGCACAACCGCGTGTCGCATGCGCGGGGACTTATGCGAAATCAACTACCATCCTCACCACCGGCGGCGACCCAGAAGAGATTGCCGAAATAACCCAGGTCCTCGCCTCAAGAGGTGGCTTTTGTGACTGCGAGATTCTATTCAACGTTGCTGAGGAAAGCCGCCTTAAATCGGAATACTGGAAAGCCAGGGCCACCGGAAGCCAGCCGGCTAACTCGCACTCCCGCCATTTAGGCGGGTAATCGCATGACGGACGGCGACAGGTTCAACCTCAATGAAGGTCCCTCGACACAATAAACGCTCAGCGTCAGCACAGAAGATCCTTCGACATTGGCCGGTATAAAAGGACTCTTCGGGCATCGACCATACCGCACGTAAACACTACGCGGTAATCGTGAGGATCGGCGCCAGGCACCGGCGCAGCAGTTCGCGCAGCTTGGGCGGAATCCCATCCCAACGGGGCTCTTCCTTCAATACCGATGTCGCGACGAAAATCAAGGACCACCGATTTGCGTTCAGTAAACGTCCAGATCCTGCCCGATGACAACCTTTCCGCGATAAGTCCGTCGAATCTCTGCCAGGTATTGCTCGTCGGAGATCTCGTGGCCCGTTGGGCCGACGCCACGATGATAGACGATCAGAAGTCCAGGCTGCGTCTTGTTCGCAATCTCTGCGAGTTGAGTGGTCGTCGTGTGGTACTTCGATCGGTACTGAAGCCAATTCGGCATGTCGGCCGGCTTGAAGTCATCGGAGAACGCCTCGTGGATGAGGACGTCGCATTTCTGGCAGTTGCTGATTAGCTCGGCACTAGGGCTGGTGTCGCCGGAAATCACCACCGTTCGATCCGGCGTTTGGAATTTGTAGCCGTACGCCTGCAGCTCACCGTGTGGGACTGGAAACGCGGTTACTCTCACATTTGAGTCTTCATAGACCAATCCCGGCTTCACGTCGTGGGCCTCAACGGTTAGGCCATTAATATCTCGCTGCTCCAGTCCTTTCGTCCGGGCATCGATGTCAACCTGCCAGGCGAGCATAATGTACTTCGTCATCGCCTCAAGACCCGGAGGCCCGTACGCTCTTATCGGTCTGTGCCGGCCTTGCACCCATGTTGTAAAGATCAGATCGGGATAGCCCACCGTGTGGTCGGAGTGTAGATGGGTGATGAACAGGGTCTGAAGATTCGCGACCGCGAGAGCTTTGACTCCTTTGTCGTACGCAGCCGTAGCGCGCCGGACGATTCCCGGCCCGGCGTCAACGAGGTACGGGGCGCCGTTGACGACAATGGCCGTGGCCGGTCCGGAACGCTTCGGATCCGGCCGTGGTAGCCCAGTTCCCAGCAGTACGATCTGCGTCGATTTTGTTGCCGGGGGTGGGACCTGTTGTCCCAAAGCAGAATAAGAGATGAGGGCCGCGAGCGCGGTGATCACTCTAATCGCGGTGAGGAGTTGAACACGATTACACATACCATCTCCCTTGGGTCTCATCGAAATGCCCGCTCAATGTTCTCACGTCTTGTCCGCCTCTCCCAACCCGCCCGCCGTCCATCCAGTCGTCACTTTTTTCCCGCCGCCATGCGCTGTTTCAGTTCCTCAAACCAGTTCTGGACCACCACGATCTGCCGCGCGCCCTGGTCCTCATCCGCGGCTTTCAGCATCAGAAAGCGCTGGCCGTCGGGCGACACGTCGTAATTGGGAAGGCTCAACGGAGTCGGCAGCCACGGGCCCTGGAACAGCACCACTGGCTTGCCCACCGAAAACGCCGGCTGGAGCGTTACAGAAACGGACATCATGCGGTTGCCCGCGCGGTAGAACAGTTCGCTGGCGGCCGGATTCCACACAGGCTCGGTACCGCCTCCTGTGGAAACCTGCCCCTTTCCACCCGGACCCGGGTACGGCTGCACGTACACCTCGAATCGCCCTGATTCATCCGATGCGTACGCCAGCCAGCGTCCGTCCGGCGAAAACTTAGGAGCCGTTTCGTTGGCCTGCGTCTCCAGGAACGGTCGCGCTGTCCGGTCATCGACTCCCACCATCCAGATGTCGGTCCCGGTATCGGGCGTGGTTTCCGGAGTGACGTCGACGTATGCAATGGTATGTCCGTCGGGCGACCAGGAGTTGGGAACATTAATCGACCCGCTCGTCGTCAGGCGTTCGGCGGTCCCACTTCCGTCCACGGGCTGCACAAAAATGTTTGTTGCCGGTCCCGCACGGTTGGAATAAAACGCCAACCGCCTGCCATCGGGCGACCAGACCGGATTCGCGTCAATCGTTCCCCCAAACGTGAGGCGGGACAAGGCATCGCGCGCCAGATCGTAGACCCACACGCGGCTCTCGGCCTCGACGATGGTAACCGCAATGCGCTGCCCGTCGGAAGATATCCGGGGGAAGTTGTAGAGACGCACGGGCGCCGCGATTGGCTGTTCCTTTCCCGCGCGATCTACCCATGTCAGGTGTGACGAGTTACCCTGCAGTCCTCCCGGAACGTACACCAGCGTTCCGTTGGCAGAAAGGCCAAACTGAGCAGCTCCCAATATCGTTTCGCTCACGCCCTGTATCACAGGCGCCGGCGATCCCCCCAGCTCCAGATTGCTAGGATTGAACGGGACCGCCATCAGGGTCCCGTTCTGAACGTAAATCAGATCTCCGGTTGCGGCGAGCCGCGGCGCCGAGCCTCTCGCAATCAAATGCTTTACGGCCCCAGTTCCGTCGAGCCGGGCAGCCGCTATCGATGCAGAGCTTGAAAAGGAGAAGCCCGCCGGGCCGCTGGCGAACAAAACTGTAGTGCCGCGCGGCATGACTTCCGGCCAGCGCAGGACCTGTTTTGAGTCCATCGCCAGCCGGTGCGGAGTTCCTCCGGACGCAGGCACCTCAAGAAATCCGCCTGTGGTCAGCTGGAACAGAATCGTGTTACTTAGACTCCAGGTCCCAGCCGACGACGAGATTGCGCCGTTCGTTTCGCAAACCGTGGTGGCCGCGCCGCCGCCGACCGCCAACTTCTTCAGCTTGCCCTCGGCAAAAAATGCGATCCACTGCCCGTCCGGCGAAAAGAACGGTGAGTAGGCTCCCTCCGTCCCCACAATTGGCTCGGCTTTCAGCGCATTTAGTGGACGCAGGAAGAGTTGGGCGGGGCCGCCGGCGCGGCTGGCGACGTACACAAGGTTAGCACCGTCCGGCGAGATCGCAAGCAGCGGAGCATCCAAATTGGCGAAGCGTTCATCAGCGCCCAACGCG
The DNA here is from genome assembly GCA_025462965.1 of Bryobacterales bacterium. Classification (GTDB taxonomy): domain Bacteria; phylum Acidobacteriota; class Terriglobia; order Bryobacterales; family Bryobacteraceae; genus JALYXI01. Next base: position 6,553 of record JAOAPQ010000798.1, on the reverse strand, counting down.
ATTACAGTGCGCGATACCGGCCGTACGGGAGCTGGTTTCAGCATCCAGCCTGCAAGCGCAGCGGCCACTGCGAGCACCGCCGCCACAGCGATCCAAACCCATCGTGCAGGTTTCCGACCTGCCTGCGGGACCTCGGTTCCGCCGCCCGCAATCCAAACCAACTCCGCTTTCAAATCACGAGCCGACTGCCACCGGTCGTCCGGATCTTTTTCCAGGCAGCGCTTCAACAGCCGATCCAAAGCCGCCGGAGCCACTTCCGCCACTGACGGCGCAGGCCGCTCCATCACCGCCGCGATGACGCTCGCCGCATCCTTTCCATCGAATGCGCGCTTGCCTGTCAGCATCTCGTAAAGCACGCAGCCGAACGAGAAGATATCCGCGCGCCCGTCCACTTCCTTCGCCTGCATCTGCTCGGGCGCCATGTATTGCAAGGTGCCGAGGATGGTCCCTTCCCGCGTCGGCGACTGCGTTACCGTTTCTTCGCTGATTCCCACGCCGCGCGCCCGCTCCATCTTCGCGAGTCCAAAATCGAGGACCTTGACGCCGGACTTCGTCAGCAGTATGTTATCTGGTTTCAGATCGCGATGCGTAATGCCCTTGCGATGCGCCGCATCCATGGCATCGGCCAGCTGGATGGCGAGCGCGAGCGCCCGATCGAGCGGCATCGGCCCTTTCAGAGGTGTACCCTCCACCAATTCCATCACCAGGTAGTTCGGGCCGACGTCGTAAAGCTGGCAAATATGCGGATGATTCAGAGCCGCCACGGCGCGGGCCTCGCGCTCGAAGCGCTCGTTGAATTCGACCTTTGAGGTTTTAATGGCAACCGTGCGGTCGAGCCGAGTGTCGCGCGCTTTCCACACCTCGCCCATGCCGCCCGCGCCGATGGGTAACAGGACTTCGTAGGGACCGAGTTTGTCGCCGGCGGAAAGGGCCATGGAAGACTCTGCCTATTCTAGTCCGCTCGCAGCTTAGATGGCCGCAAGCCGGGCTGCTGCCCGCTGCGCGTGCCATTCCATGCCCAGGGACGTGTAGAGACCCAGAGCTTCGGACAGCAATCCGTGCGCACTCTCCCGATCTCCCTGCATGTCGCGCGAAAGCAGCATCTCGGCGTACCAGGAGCGTGCGACTGGCTGCGCAACCCGATACGGAGCTGAGTCCGCCTGGTGGATTGCCGCATGGTGGTGCTCTTCCGCGCGTGTCCAGTTGCGCGCGCACGCGGCTGCGATCCCGGCAGATGTCCGAAAAAGGTGCAAGCTGTATGCGCATAGCGGACCCTTTGCCACCACATGTTCGACAATCGGGAGCAGGGCGCCGGCTTCTTCGAACCGCTCCAGCATGGCGAGACCTTCAATGACAAACGGCACGCAGCAGCAGGCGCCCACCGAGAAGGGGAGGCCGGTAACGGGCAGTTGCGAGAGCAAGCCGGCAAGCAGGGTATTGGCGTCAGGATCGCCTTGCGCAGCCAGCGTCCAGAAGAGTCCCGCTGATGGCATGCCCGACATAAAGCTGCGCTTCTCCATCTCCATTCCGCGGCGGAACCACGCGCATGCTTCGTCGAACTTCCCTCGGTAGTGAGCGACGGTGCCGATGGTGACCAGAGACGAAAAGAGCCATCCCGCCGAAATCGACTGTCCATATTCGACTGCGGCGGCCGCCGCGCGCTCCGCTTCGGCCAGGTCCCCCCGAGCAAGATACAGCGAAACCGTGAACCCCAAGCAGGCCCAGATAACGTTGGTGTGGCCCACCCGTTCCGCACGCACGATAGATTCGCGGATCAGCGCCTCCGACTCTGCCGGACGTCCCATCCAGAGCGCAGCCGGAATGGTGTCGAACACTTCCGCTTCTCCCCAAATATCGCCCGCGGCGCGGCATCGCACGGCCGCACGGCGCGCGCATTCGTCGGCGAGAGGGAGCTGTGCGGAGATCCAGGCAAAACGAGCTTCCCATATCAGCGCCTGGATACTATCGGACGCACCGGGGAGAGATTCTCCCATGCGTTTGGCTTCGGCAAGAGCGGCAATCGCGCCCGGAATATCGCCGTAACAACCTAAGCTCGTGGTTCGCAGCATCAGCAGGCCGTGACGCAGCGGGGACGGTTCCTGGCCCACCAGGAACAAAGCGCGATCCACCACAGCCAAAGCGCGAGCGGGATCTGCGTTCCAGAGGTGAATATAGACGAGGCTGATAGCCGCTGCCACCGCGCCCCTCACGTCTTCCGCCGGAATAAACAAGGCCATGGCAAGCTCTAATGAGTCGACCGCCTCGGCGAATCGCGACAGGCTTCGAAGCGCATTCCCGCGCGCGGCGTGCAGTTCCCCGATCCGGCTGTCACCGGCTTCTTCGGCCAACTGGAGCGCATTGTCGAAGTGAGCGAGCGCTTCCTCATGAGCGGCAGCCGTAGTGGCCTGTCCCGCCGCCAGCAAAAGCCAGGTGATGGTCTTTTCCGCAGGGACCGCCGCACCGGCTTCATAGAGATGGTGGGCGATCGCCGCGGCCTGGTTCTTGCCGTTCACAGAAGAAACCCGCTCGATCGCCTCCGCGATTCGGGCGTGCAGGCGCTGGCGGCGCGGCATGGAAAGCGCTTCGGCAAGCGTCTGCCGGATCAGCTCGTGTATGAAGCGGTAGCGCATGTCGCGCCCCGTGCGTTCGGCCGAAACCAGCTGCGCCCGTTCGGCCTCCTCGATTGCTTCGAGCGCGGCATCGGGCCGAGTGCTTTCGAGATCTTCGAGCAGGGTCAGGCTGAAGGAACGGCCGATTACGGCAGCCGTGGTGAGCACGCGCCGCGCTTCCTCGCTCAGCCTTTTTAGCCGCCGTCCAATTACCAGCCGCACCCCTTCGGGTACCTGCAATTCATCGGCGCGCAGCCCGGAACGCCATGCGCCGGTTACGTCGAACAGCGTGCCCTCTTCGGAGAGATGCCGGAAAACTTCTTCGACAAAAAAGGGATTGCCCTCCGTGGCGTCGAACACGATGCGCGCGAGCGAGGGCGGAGGCGCTTGTCCGCTGAGAGCCGCCAGTATCCCCTGCACATCGGGCAAGGCAAGGCGCCGGAGGGACATACGCGCGGCCAGTTTTTCCCGGACCAGATTGTCCAGCACTTCGGCGAAGGGCCGCGCGGCGTCCAGTTCCATGTCGCGATAAGTCCCGATCATCAGCATCGGCATGGTTGCCGCCGCCTGCGCCAAATGCCCGAACAGGAGGAGCGTCGGCTCGTCCGCCCAGTGCAGATCTTCGAAGACGGCCACTATCGGAGTCACTCGCGCCGCGCGCTCCACGAACTCGAGATAGGCGTTGAATAAGAATCGGCGCTGTTGCTCCGGCGGCAGTTCGATGGGTTGCGGAATGTCGGAATAGATACGCCGCAATTCCGGCATCAGCCTGGCCACTTCGGGCGCCGCGTCTCCCAGAGTATGGCGGAAAGATTCCCGCGGCGCCACGCGAGAGCAATATTCGAGCATCTCGATGAAGGGAACGTAGGGAGGCGAGCCTTCCCGCTCATAGCAGTGCCCCACGATGGCAAAGCAGCCGCGCCGGGCGCCCTCCGCCAGGATGGCTCGCGTGACGTGAGTCTTGCCGATTCCGGGCTCGCCGCCTATGAGCGTGAGCGAGCCCTGGCCGGCGAGGGCGGCGTCGAGACGGCTCAGGAGCTGGGCCCGCTCATTGTCGCGCCCGATCACGGCTATGGGCACGGGGCCCTTACGGTCCGGTTCCGCGGTGTTGTTCGTAGCAAGCGAAGCCAGGTCGGCGCGCACTGCGCTCATCGACGCATAGCGCTCATCCGGCGTCTTCGCCAGCAGACGGCGAATCAGTACCATGAGCCCGGGCGATAAGTCGGATGCCGACTCAACGGATAAGTCGGGCGGATCGCGCAGGATGGCCGCCATTCTCTCGCGCCCGGAATCGCGCCGGAAAGGGTGTCTGCCGGTCAGGATCTCGCAGAGGATAATGCCGAATGAGAATAAGTCGGATCGCTGGTCGAGTGGCGCCCCGGTGAGCTGTTCGGGAGACATGTAGTCGGGGGTTCCACAAAGGGCGCCCGCCGCGGTTAATTCCTCCGCAAGAATCGTTAGAGTCCCTCCGGGTTCGCTCGGGATTGCTTTCTTAGCCAGCCCAAAATCCATCACCTTGACGCGGCCTTGGCCAGTCAGCATGATGTTGGCCGGTTTCAAATCGCGGTGGATGAAGCCGCTCGTGTGAGCTTCCTCCATTGCCTCCGCGATCTCAGCGGCGATGCGCAGTCCTTCCATAGAGGACAATCGAGCTGTGGGCATGCGGGCCCTGAGCGTCTCGCCGCGCACGTACTCCATAACAAGGAATATGGTGCCCGATTCTTCTGCTACTTCAAAAATCTTACAGATGAATGGATGATCCAGAGCGGCCGCCGCGAGAGCTTCGCGGCGAAGGCGCTCGCGTGCGACCGAGTCGGCGGCGAGGCGCGCAGGCAGGACCTTTACGGCTACCCGGCGATCCAGATGCGGGTCGTGGGCGAGGTAAACCTCACCCATTCCCCCGGCGGCAATGTGCTCGATGATTCGATACCGCCCTAACTGTGTACCTGGAGACATAGCCTTGGAGAACCACCGGGAATTAGCAACAATCCCGCAAGCGGCCCATCATAACAGTTGTTCCTGGGAAGGAATGGACAATCGTCCGGCGAAGACGCTCCTTAGGAAGCAGAGCAGTGCAGGTCACATCCACCGCATTTTCAACAGGAGGCGGCTTGTCGACTGCGCGCTTGCTGAGGCTGATTGCGGCCCTTCGCACCAACAAATTGGAGAAAAGATCCACGCTGACGCCGTAGTGTTTACCGGGACCAGCGGGCGGATTGTCGGCCACTCGGAGAATGGGCACAACTCAGCTACACTCTCACGAACTCCCTTGTAGGAAGCATGGAAACCAAGCCCGTCGACTGGCTCATTTCCGGTGGTCTGCAGTCCGTGACTTTGGCGGGGGACACTGCTAACGATATTTACGCTCATCACGGCCTTCATTGGGCCGAGCGTTACGCCTGACAAAGAGTGCATCCAGACCCGTATTCCGGAGCCAATAAGGTAGATCTGTCCGCAGTTCCTTCAAGTTCCGGATAGCGCGTCCAACTCCCATGATTCAAACACGAGAAGAGATGGGTGCAAGCTCCATGGCTTACGCTTACACGTCACGGTCTCCGCGGCCGGGACGCATATTCCTGGGCCACCAATGGGCAGGAAATCCTTCTACAATATGCACTTGTGTCAATTCGACTAGAGTGGGCTCCTGACGGGCATTTAGCGATGGATATCGGCGGTTTGGCGCTTCGCGTCGGCGATGAGGTGTATCGTGCAAAAGGATTGCGGCTGCGAGTAGCCGCGAAAGAGACAACGATTTCTGGTGGTTCGGGGTCGGAAGTGCTGATACCCAGGACCACCGCTGAAGTTAGTCTCGGATCCATACTTGACGCCGTTGAAACTCGATTTGATGCGCGGGCAATGGCCACCCGAAATCATGGCATGCCACTGAAACAAGTCCAGGCACTGGACGCCGTGCTTCGAGTCGGTTCCGACCTGGTTAGGGCGCCAGTTTTGGGGGGAGGCATTGTTGGCGAAGATGAACGGCCTCCAAATAGTCGCCCGTAAGCGATTGATCCCGAACAGCCAATCTGTCCAGTTCAACTCCGCTCTGGAACGCTGCGCAATTCTTCGTGATGAGGTGCTTGAGGGTCATCTAGATAAAAGCAAATTTGATCAGAAATTGACTACTATACGCGCGCAGGAGCCGTTATTGTCTGCCGCGTTCTTCATATCAAATCTAAATGATGTGCCGATGCGGTTCGTGCATCACTATTGAGAGCAAGTTACCACTTGGCGAGAATGACAACAGCTCTGGATCTTATAAATCAAAATCTGAGCCGCCGAGGCAAGAGAGCATCTGCGAAGGCCGAAATTCGAAATTTCTCGCCGGCAGGCGACATTGCGGCGGACGAATTCGCGAGTGGCGTGTTGGCGTGACCTATTTCACAATGCGGCAGCCGATTACCTGCGAGCTGCAATCTATGTGGGCTTCGGCCTGCCGCCTGTGAACTCCGAACCAGTTCAATATGCGCAATACATGACCCGCGACCTGTCAGTGACTGGTGCTGCCTTATCCCACCGATGGGCACCTCGTTTTTACGCACAGAGACGCGATGCACAACATGCTTTGGGGGAATGGATTAACGATGCCTGGCAAGCCGCATTCGACACTACCGATTGGTTGGCTCACCACACAGGCAAGATGACGCCGCTACTCGAATCGTGATCGGCACTTAGGGCTTGCGCGGATTGCGCCGCCACGTCGCGTTCAGGGAAGGGCCTCTCAATCGTAAGCGGCCGGTAAGTACCGTCTTCCCGTACATAGTTCAGAGACATCATCCTTGAGGAGACAGCAGGATTGAGCCTGGGAGGGTTGATGGCAACGACGCGAAGAATGGAGACTGATCAAGTCAGTGAAGTCCCTGGCCGGCGGAGACACCGGTCGAAGCTGGAACGCAGGCAAATCGTCGAAGAAACGTTGCAGCCGGGAGCTTCGGTGGCGCTCA
>JAOAPQ010000509.1 GCA_025462965.1 Bryobacterales bacterium | reverse complement strand
AAATCGCCGAAGCGCAACTGATGCTGCGCCGGTTCCTGCAGCACGCCGTAGTTCGGAACGCTCTTTCGCTTTACGGAATCACCATTGCCGGTTACGTTCTGCCGCTACTCACGTTTCCGTACCTCGCGCGGGTCCTGGGACCGGGTAAGTTCGGACTGATCCAAGGAGCCGGCGCTTTCATGGGGTATTTCCTTGTGATCACCGAATACGGCTTCAATCTGAGCGTGACACGCGAGGTGTCCATCCATCGCGACAATATCGACACGCTGTGCAGCATCTACACGTCGGCCATGGCCGCGCGGATGCTGTTGATGGTGGTCAGCTTTGCCGCGATGGCGGCCATTGTGCTCGCCGTTCCCCGGTTGCGGATGGAGTGGCCGCTCTTCTTCATCAGCTTTCTGACCGTCGTCGGCAGCGCCCTCTTTCCCCAATGGCTGTTCCAGGGTCTCGAACGGATGGAGTACATCACCGTTCGCGAAGTGGGCGCGCGCTTCATAGGGCTCATGACCGTATTCGTCCTCGTGCGACGCGAGGCCGATTACTTATGGGCGGCGGCCATTATGTCGGGCAGCACGGCCGTCGCGGGCGCGGTCGGCTTGCTTTATGTGCGGCGCCTTACGGGCGTCGGCCTGACCCGAACGTCCGCGGCGGAGGTCCGCCGGACACTCGCGGAAGGATGGCATGTTTTTCTGTCCAGCGCAGCGATCAAAATCTACACCACGAGCAATACGGTTATTCTCCTGTTCATCGCCAGCAACGCGGAAGTCGGTTACTTCACGTCGGCGAGCAAGTTGATCGAGGCCGCGAAGAACCTGATCTCGCCCTTATCCACCGCCATCTATCCGCACGTTAGCCGAAAGGCTGCGGGGTCGCGCGAGGCAGCCGTATATTTCATCCGCAGAAATCTGTTCCGGCTCACAGCCCCGTTTGCCATCGTCTCGCTTGGCCTGCTCATCGCCGCGCCGATAGGCATTCGCATCATCTACGGAAACGCCTACGATCAGGCGATCCGGCTGCTGCAAATCATGTCGCCGATTCCGTTCGTGGTCGCGCTCGCGACCAGCTTCGCGACATACTATATGCTCGGCCTCGGTTATACGAAACAATGGTCGAGGATAATTGTCACCGCGGGAGCGCTGAACTTCGTGGTGCTGTTGCCGCTGCTGTTGGTGTGCAAGGCTTCAATGGCCGTCGCGATCACCGGCGTCGCGATTGAATGCTTCGTATTGGGCCGGTCCTACATGTTCTACCGCCAGAAACAGGGATAATGATCGCGATGAGTACCATGTTGGCAACGCTCGGGCAGGAAACGAATCCGTGGATGGCCGCCGCCGCGCGCTTCGATGAAGCCGCCGAGAAATTGAAGCTCGACGACGGCATGCGCAAGATCCTCAAGAGCCCCGCACGCGAGATTACGGTAAACATTCCCGTGCTCCTCGATGACGGCCGCTTCGAGGTTTTCACGGGCTATCGTGTTCAGCACTCGATTGCGCGCGGTCCCGGAAAAGGGGGAATCCGATTTGCGCCCGATGTGACGCTCGATGAGGTGCGCGCGCTCGCCAGTTGGATGACGTGGAAATGCGCGGTGGTCAATATTCCATTCGGAGGCGCAAAGGGCGGCGTGATTTGCCAGCCGAACATGCTTTCCGACATGGAACTTGAAAGGATCACGCGGCGTTACACCTCGGAGATCATCGAGTTCCTAGGTCCCGAGCGCGACGTACCCGCACCCGACGTGAACACGAACGAGCGCACAATGGCATGGATCATGGACACTTACTCCATGCACGTGCGCCGCACCACCACAGCGGTCGTGACCGGAAAACCAATGGCGCTCGGCGGGTCGCTTGGCCGTCCGGAAGCGACCGGCCGCGGCTGCATGATCGTTACGCGCGAAGCGCTCAAGAAGCTGGCCCTTAACCGCTCCTCCCCCCGCGTGGTGATTCAGGGTTTCGGCAATGTGGGTGGCATGGCGGCGAAGCTCATGTCGAAAATCGGCTTCCAGATCATTTGCATCATCGAGTACGATGGCGCGCTTTACAACCCGAATGGCATCGATATCGAGGCGCTCGCGAAGCACCGGGGCGAAACCGGATCCATCAACAATTTTCCAGGCGCCGCGCCTATCGACAAGAACGAAGCGCTCTTCCTGGAATGCGAGGTTCTGCTACCCGCGGCGACCGAGAACGTAATTCACTCCGGCAACGCGGATCGCCTGCACTGTAAGATTCTGTGCGAAGGGGCGAACGGGCCGACCACGCCCGAAGCCGATGCCATCCTCGCCGAAAAGGGGATTTTCGTGATCCCCGATATTCTTGCGAACGCCGGCGGTGTTACCGTTTCTTACTTCGAGTGGGTGCAGGACCGCCAGGGCTTCTTCTGGAATGAGGCTCTGGTCAATAAACGGCTCGAAGAGATCATGGTCAACAGCTTCGAGGCCGTCGTCGACTACGCGGAGAAGCACGGCGTCCACAACCGCACGGCCGCCTACATGCTCGCGCTCGACCGCGTAGCAAGCTGCATTCGCCTTCGCGGAATTTATGCCTGATTGGTCCGAACGTGTCGGCTGAAGCTTCCACGCCGCTTATGCGGCAATACAATGCCGCCAAGGAACAGGTTCCCAATGCTCTCCTCATGTTCCGGCTCGGTGATTTCTACGAGCTCTTCTTCGAAGACGCGGTGACCGCCGCGCGCGAGCTCGAAATTACGCTTACCGCGCGCAACAAGGAAAAAGGCAACGCCGTTCCCATGTGCGGCGTGCCTTACCATGCCTCCGAAGGCTACATCGCGCGGCTCATTCAGAAAGGCTATCGGGTCGCTATTTGCGAGCAGATGGAAGAAGCCGGGCCGGGAAAGAAGCTGGTGCGGCGCGAGATCACGCG
>JAOAPQ010000465.1 GCA_025462965.1 Bryobacterales bacterium | reverse complement strand
GGCGGGAGCAGGGAAACGAGCGCATGGACTCCACCGACGGCAAGCGCTGTCCCGAGCGTTGCGCCGGCGAGCGCGATCACCATACTCTCGGTCAGCAACTGGCGCACGATGCGCGAGCGGGCCGCGCCCACCGCTGCACGGACGGCGATTTCGCGCTGACGGGCGTTGGATCGCGCGAGCAGGAGGTTCGCCGCGTTCACACAGGCGATCAATAGAAGCAGGCCGACGGCACCCAACAGCACCAACAACATATGTTGCGTGCGGCCGACCATCTCGCGGTAAAGGGGGACCAGGTACACACCCCAGCCTTTGTCTCCCGGATGCTCGCGCGCGAGTTGCGAAAGAACGGCGCTCAGGTCCGCGTTGGCCTGTTCGGGCGAAATGCCGGGTTTCAGACGCCCGATCCCTTCCATGAAGTGCGAACCGCGACTATTCGGATTGCCTTCGAAAGTGAACGGATACCAGAGGTCCACGGTGTCGCCGTCGGCGATGGCGTGGTAGTCGTTGCCGGGATGCTGCACGGCAGCCGGCATCACTCCGACGACGGTGAAAGGCAGGGCGTCGAGAGTAATGGTGCGACCGATGATATTGCGATCGGATGCGAACCGCGTGCGCCAGATTCGGTCACTCAGAATAGCGAGGCGAAAATGCTCGGGCAATTCGTCATTGGTGGTGAACTCGCGGCCGCGCACCGGAGCGAAGCCGAGCACGCGGAAGTAACCGGCCGTTACGCGGAAGGCGTGTAACATCACCGGTTCGCCCGCTCCGGAGAGCTGCGCGTCTGCCCGGGTTATGGCGGCGACACTGTCGAAGGTGCGGTTCCGGGCGCGGAAGTCGCGGAAGTCGTTCGGGTTCAGCGGGAACTTCGGAAAGCTATTGCTCTTGAAAAAGATGCGGACAAGGCGATCGGGATGAGTGTAAGGAAGAGGCCGCAGGAGCACGCCCTCAATCACGCTGAAGATAGCGCTGTTGGCTCCGATGCTCAGCGCGAGTGTGAGCACGATGACAACAGTGAATCCGGGGGCCCTGCCGAGGATGCGAACAGCGTAGCGCAGGTCGTTCCAGATGGTTTCCAGTTGGTTGGTTCGACGCATATCGCGGCATTCCTCCTGAATTTGTGCAACTCCGCCGAACCCGCGCGTGGCTGCGATGCGCGCTTCGTCCGCGGTCATTCCGCGCGCGATGTTTTCGCGGATCTGCTGATCGAGATGGAAGCGCAGCTCCCGATCGAGTTCCCGCTCGACGCGAGTCTTAGCAAAAAGTGAACGGAAGCGCAGCACGGAGATATCGAAGATTCGGCGCAGGTTCATGCAACATCACTCCGCGCGTAGGGAGCGCATTGGATCGGCATCCGCGGCGCGGCGCGCGGGAAGATAACAGGCGAGCGTCGTCGTAATCAAAGCCAGAAGAGCAACGGCCGCAAACGTGACCGGGTCTCTGCCGCTCACTCCGTACAGCAGGCTTTCCAGCACGCGGGTCAAGCCCGCCGCGCACAGCAAACCGGTCGCAGCGCCGGCGACCGAAAGTCGCAAGCCCTCGCCCACGATCAGGCGCATCAAATCCCACGGTCTGGCACCGAGCGCCACTCTCATGCCGAACTCGGGCATACGCTGATTCACAGAATACGAAATCACGCCGTAGATCCCGATAACGGCAAGGACGAGGGCGAGGACCGCAAATAGTCCGATGAGAAACAGCGCGAAACGCTGGCTGGAGACGGCTTCGCCGGCGATCTGATTCATGAAGCGCACATCGGCAAGCGCCAGCCCCGGGTCGAGCTGCCGTACCGTGCGGCGCAACTGCTCAGTGAGCAGTGCCGGATCCGAGTTGGACCAAATCGCCACCGACATCGCCTTCTCGGGCGATTGCGCGAGCGGCAACCAAAAGGCGGGGCGCGCCGTACTGCTATCGGCCTGATCCTTGATATCCCGCACGACACCAACAATCGGGAACCAATCCTTCTCCTGCGGCACGCTGCGAAAAGTAACACGCTTCCCAACAACATCCTCACCGGGCCAATAGCGCTTTGCCATGGCTTCATTGACGATCAGAACCCCCTGAGCGTCCCTGTCATCGTGACCGGTAAAGAAACGGCCCCGCAGGAGCGGAATTCCCAGCGTCTGGAAATAGTCGGGCGACGCTGCGTGATATCGAGCTGTCGCCTTATCGTTATATTCAGCGGAACGGCCCTCTAGCGCAAAGCCCGCGTTTCCGTCATAGCCCGTCCATGGCAGGTCTATACCGGCGCCGGCGGACTGCACGCCGGGAAGAGATTCAAGGCGGGCAATCAGTTGTTCGTAGAATCGGACAATCCGCGGCCCGTCGCGGTAGTGTTCGAAAGGTAGAGCGATCGACGCGGTCAGAACCTGCTGCGGACGGAACCCCGGGTCGGCGTCCAGGAGGTTCACGAAGCTGTGGAGCATTAATCCGGCGGCGATGAGGAGCACGCACGCGAGCGCGGTTTCGCCTATGACCAGAAGATTTCGTAACCGCAACTGGCGACCACTGCCGCTGGCCCCGCGTCCGCTTTCTCGCAGGCTCTGCTGCAAATTCGTTCGCGAAGCCGCGAGGGCCGGGACGAGTCCGAAAAGAAGTCCAGTCAGTACGGCGACAACCAGAGTGAAAGCGAACACTCCGGAATCCAGGCGAATTTCCGCGGCCCGCGGGAAGCCGGCGGGAAGAAATGAAACAAGCTCCCGGAGTCCGCCCATAGCCAGCAGTGTTCCGAGTGCGGCCCCCGCGAGGGCGATCAGCAGACTTTCGGTCAATAACTGCCGGACGATGCGCGCGCGCGCCGCGCCCAGCGCCGCCCGGACGGCAATTTCCCGAACGCGGGCGCTCGACCGGGCGAGGAGAAGGTTCGCAGCGTTCACGCAAGCGATGAGGAGCAGCAGCCCGACAGCGCCCAGAAGCACCAGTAGCATATGCTGCGTCCTTCCTACCACTTCCTGGTAGAGCGGCACCACGAGCACGCGCCAGCCTTTTTCAGCGGGGTGCTCGCGGATGAGTTGCAACAGAACTGCGCTCAGGTCCGCGTTTCCCTGCTCGGGCGAAACGCCGCGCTTGAGGCGGCCGATCCCGTCCATGAAGTGCGAGCGGCGGTCGTTCGGATCGTTATCGAAAGTGTATGGGTACCAGAGATCCACGGTGTCACCGTCGGCGACGGCGTGGAAGTTGTTGCCAGGGTGCTGAGTGCCGGGCGGCATGACTCCCACCACGCTGAAAGATTGCGCGTTAAGAGTGATGGTGCGGCCGACGATGCCGGGGTCGGACGCGAAGCGTGTGCGCCAGACGCGATCGCTCAGGATCGCGAGACGTCCATGCCCCGGCAACTCGTCTTCGGTCGAGAACTCGCGGCCTCGCGCGGGACTCAGGCCGAGCATGCGAAAGTATCCGGCGGAGACGCGGAACCCGCGCAGCCTGACAGGGTCGCCCACTCCTGAGAGTTGCTGATCTTGCCGGGTGATGGCCGCCATGCTCTCGAAAGTGCGGTTGCGTGCGCGGAAATCAAGAAAATCGTTAGGGTTCAAGGGAAACTTCGCAAAGTTATCGCTGTTGAAATGGATGCGGACGAGGCGATCGGGGTGAGAGTAAGGAAGAGGCCGCAGAAGCACCCCTTGAATGACACTGAAAATGGCGCTGTTCGCGCCGATGCTTAACGCCAGGGTCAGCACGATCACGACGGTGAATCTGGGAGTGCGGCCGAGAGTACGAACTGCGTAGCGGAGATCGTTCCATATGGTTTCCAGTTGGTTGGTTCGGCGCATATCGCGGCATTCCTCCTGAATTTGTGCGAGTCCTCCGAGGCTGCGCATTGACGAGGTGCGCGCTTCGTCCGCAGTCATTCCGCGCGCGAGGTTTTCCTGGGTCTGCTGATCGAGATGGAAGCGCAGCTCCCGATCGAGTTCCCGTTCCACAAGACTCTTGCCGAAAAGCGAACGGAGCCGCAGCAAAGAGATGTCGAGGATCCGGCGCAGGTTCATGCGGAAGTCTCCGGGAGCATGCGGATTACAAGTCCGACGGCGCTTGAAAGGCGCTCCCACTGGTCGAGCTCTTTGCGCAACTGTGTGCGTCCGGCTTTAGTGAGGCTGTAGAACTTTGCATCGCGTCCGCCTTCGGTGACGCGCCATTCCGATCGCGTCCAGCCCTGCTGCTCCAGACGGTGCAAGGCGGGGTAGAGGGCGCCCTGAGTGACCTGAAGCGCCTCATTGGAGACCTGCTGGATCCGTTTAGCTATGGCCCAACCATGCTGCGGTTCCAGCGAGAGGGTTTTGAGGATCAGGAGATCCAGCGTTCCCTGGATTAAGTCCGACGGTTTGCTCATTGTGAGGGGCGATGCCTAATTGATCTACACGTCATACCTAAGCTATTTACAACAGACGGATCAGGTTGTCAAAGGTAACGAAGGCCCATTACTTCTGCCGCACATTTGTAAGAAAGTAGTAGTAGATCGAAACATGACCGAGGATTACCACTTACCCGAACACGCCACGGGCGACGGCATCGTGCTCACGCATGGGGCTGGCGGCAACCGTGAGATGCCGCTACTCATCCTGGTAGCCAAGGGTCTGGCGAAGGCCGGCATTACGGTGCTTCGCTTCGATCTTCCTTTCCGGCAGAAACGTCCGCATGGGCCGCCTCATCCGAGCGG
>JAOAPQ010000462.1 GCA_025462965.1 Bryobacterales bacterium | reverse complement strand
GCCAGGCCCGGATCGGCATGACGCATGAAACAACCTATGACGGATTCGCCGGCCTTCAGTTTTGCTTTAGTTTTATTGGGAGCCAATTTGAAGGTTAGCCTACTCTCCAGCAGATCAGCTTGGGCTCCGTCATTTCTTCGATCGCGTAACGCGGGCCCTCGCGCCCCAGCCCGGAGTTTTTAGTGCCTCCATACGGCATGTGGTCGGCGCGGAAAGTAGGAACGTCGTTGATGAGAATGCCGCCTGCGCGAAGCTTGCGGGCGGCCTGGAAAGCCCGCTGCAAATGCTGCGTGTAAATACCCGCCTGCAATCCGTAGGGTGTGCCGTTGACTAGCCGGATCGCGTCATCGAGGTTGTCATAGCCGTTGACGGCGACCAAGGGACCGAAGAGCTCATTCTTCATGAACGCGGAATCTTCCGGGACATCGGCGAGAACACCAGGATGAATGGTCGAGTTGGTCCGGTTCCCGCCTGTGAGGACTTTTGCGCCCGCGTGAGCGGCTTCCTGCGTCCAGGATTCCACGCGCCGGGCGGCCTGTTCGCTAATGAGCGACGCGATCTGCGTACTGTCTTCTCCGGGGTGGCCCACACGCAGCTTCTCGACTGCGGCGACAAGCTTGCCGCGAAACTCCGTCGCAACGCTTTGATGCACATAAACGCGCTGCACGGAGATGCAGATTTGCCCGCTGAAACCGTAACCGCCCTGGACAACGCGGGTCACGGCGGCATCCAAGTCGGCGTCCGGCTCGATGATCACGGCGGAGTTACCGCCGAGTTCCAGGGTGACCTTCTTCAAGCCGGCGCGGGCGCGAATGGCGCGACCGGTTTCCACGCTGCCGGTGAAGGTAATCATGTCGATTTCCGGGCACTCGACCAGAGCACGACCCACCGTTTCGCCAAGACCCGTGACCACGTTGTAAGTCCCGGCCGGAGCGCCCGCTTCACGAATCAGCTCAGCCAACTTCAGCGCGCTCAGGGGCGTTTGCTCCGAAGGCTTGTGAACCACAGCGTTGCCGCCGGCGAGTGCAGGCCCCAGCTTGTGAAGCGCCAGATTCAGGGGAACATTGAACGGAGTGATGATGCCGATGACACCCAGTGGCTGACGGATGGTCATGGCCATGCGGCCGGCGCCAATGGCGGCGCCATCAATGGGAACAACTTCGCCGTGCAATCCGCGCGCAACGATCGAGGAGGCCAATAGCGTTTGCAAGCCCCTATCCACTTCGACGCGCGCTTCCGAAATTGGCTTTCCGGTTTCGAGGCTGATGAGGCAGGCGACTGCGGCGTGGTCGCGGCGCAAGAGGGCCGCAATGCGATCGAGAAATTCAGCGCGTTCGAAATTACTCCAGTTTTCGAGAACAGCGGCAGCCTGACGCGCGGCACGGGCAGCGCGATGGACAAGCGCGGGGTCGCCTTGCGCGACGGTGGCTACCGGCGAACCGTCATATGGCAGGCGAATGGTGTCGATTTTTTCCGTACGAACCCATTCGTCACCGATGGGTAGAAGATAATCCTGCAGACCTTGCTCGAGCACCGCCATGGTTTGTCCTCGCAAGCAATCATATAACGCCCGCAGGTTCGGGCGGCGCCGCGAAGATGGTTCCGCGTCCCAATAGCCAGTTCGGATCGAGACGGCTTTTCACATCTTTCATGGCCTGGATATCCTCGGGCGCATATTGCAGGGAGAGTAGCTTGGCTTTGCGTTTGCCCAGCCCGTGCTCGGCTGAAACCGTTCCGCCCAAGAGCGCGGCATAACGCGCGAACTCGTCCAGCAGGTCTCCGGCCGCGGCAGCCTACGCGGCACCAAGATGCCAAACGTTGCAGGACACCCATGTTGTTCCAGAATAGTGGTGAGCCGCCGAACGGGTACGGATATTTGCTGTCCGCTGTGATTGTGACGCCAGACATCATCATTGCAGAGGCTGCTGGTCTGCCCAGCCGGTCCGTCCACGCCAACGAAAAATAGTCCTGCGTCTTCAAAGTCCGCGCAAGCGGACCGGCACAAACGAACGTTGTCCAGGCCTGCGCAATTTTTTTTCCAATGATTCGAACGCCGACGGAAGGGGCTCTACTAGAAGTGCGGACCAGCCATCGAGCACGAATTGTCTGGAATTAGAGCCGTCAATCCCATCATGCGCGCCGATGTCTACGATCCATCGGGGTACATCCGGAGGTATAGATCGGCGGAAAAAGGAAGGCTGTCCATACTAAGAGAAATCAATTCCAGGATTGGTCATGAGTACCGCCGCCAATATACGCCCGTCCAGTCAATCTCCAGAAGCGGGTCGGAGATACCCATGCTCGTGCGGAAGTCATCCACGGCGGCGCGGCAGTTTGGCAAGGCGTTGTAGTCATCTATGATGACGTACCCGCCGGGCGACAACTTTGGATACAAACTCGTAAGCGCCACATACGTCGACTCATACATATCTCCGTCAAGGCGGAGTACGCTGATTTGCTCGATGGGCGCATGCGGCAAAGTGTCCCGAAACCACCCGGGAAGAAATCGGACTCTGTCGTCCAATAATTCATATCGCCGGAAGTTGTCGCGCACCTGTTCAAGTGACACGGCCAGATAGGGGCTCAAGTCGACGTGTCGGTCGTCCCGATCCGCCGGGAAGTTCTCGGGGTCCGGAGCGGGTAGTCCCTGGAAGGAATCGGCCAGCCAAACGACCCTGTCCTCCGATCCGAGCGCTTCGAGAACCCCCCGCATGAAAATTGCGCAGCCTCCACGCCAAACTCCGGTCTCCACCAGGTCGCCCGCAACCCCGTCCTGGACGACGCTGGTTATGCAGTCTTGAACATTATCGAGGCGTCGCAACCCAATCATGGTTTCCGCAGACAGGGGCCAATCCTTCCCGACCTTGCGGCAATCGGCGTTGTAAGGAACGGTTTGGGTCAAAGAGTGGTCGATCGCTCCGTCGGGAAAGAGATCCCGGGTCAAACAGCGCTTCAGCAGCCGCAGGTAGAGCGTTCCGCAATTAATATTTTTGGCCATCATTGCAGCGGGCTATGGGAATCCATAGCGGAAAGCCAGTTCCAGCGCAAACGAATACGATCCACGTCGACGGGACGATTCAGCACTTCCTCTAGAACCGCCGCGTATTCGACGGAAACGTCATCCCAACTGCGGAAGTGTTTCGCCGGCCCGACCGGATCTCCTTCCATCCTTAACTTTTCGAGAATCGACGCTACGAGCGAGCGCATGTGTCGATGAGTCTTTGCCAAATGGAGCTTCTCAGAATTACCGGTAAGTTCCAGCAGTTCCCGGTTGACCGGAGTATCCAAAACCACCACATGCCGGCCCATGGCCAGACTGTTCAGGACGGGCAATCCGAAACCTTCGTAGTAACTGGGATAGATCACTACGGCTGCGTTAGCGAACATATCATAGATATCGCTGTGGCCCATGTACCCGCTGACATGCCTTTCTGTGCCGTTCCGATCAGCGTTCTTTTCACTACCACCCAATACTACAACCCTGCCCACACCCTCCAGGTCCGCTACCGCCTGGTTGACGGCCTTATGCTCGTAGTGATTACCGGCTACCAAAACATACCCGCCTGCCGGGGTCGGAGATGAAACCGGACTATGTACCCCATGGTGAATGATTTGGAAACCCGTTTCGAAGCCGTGCAACGCCTCAAAATCAGATTTTGAAAATCTGCTGATTGTGATGATCTGATCGACTAATTGTGGCAGGTTTGCGTGAAGAATCTCCAACGCCGGCCAAGTAAGGTAGCGGCAACGGGTCGCGATCGAGTCCTGATGGGTGAAGCAGATGCGCGCAGCCAGTCTGGTGAGCCGGTGCAGTTCTTGCCAGGAAAACAATTGGCACGGCTTGAAGGCAAGATCGAATTTGACATCCAAAGCTCGCGCTTCGTCAAAAATCGGATACCCGATCAACTCACTATCGAAAAACTTTCTCCCCTGGTCAGTCATGCCGACAACTAATCGATATCTTTCGCTCAACTTGGGAGCGAGATGGAGCAGCAGGCTGATGGCAAATTCGGATGTTCCACTGTGGATGGGAGTCAGATGGTAGAGATCGAACAAAATCTTCTTCTTCCGCGAAGCCCAAACAGCCGCAAAACGATCCACCGGATCCATTTGAAAACGAAAGTAGTTTTCGATCGCTCCCGCATACTCGGGATAGCGCTCGTCCAGGACCGCCCTGTTCCTGGCCTCGAGAGAATTGCGCTTGTTGCCGAAGGTCGCCCCCTCGAAGTGGAAGACGAACGCCCAGTTGGCGGCGACAGCTGAATAGCCCCGGCGGTTCATTCTGCATACCAGATCGTTCTCTTCGTTATAGCCGGGGCTATAGATCGGATCGAATACGCCGAAGTGGTGCAGCATTGAATTCCGAATCAGCATACAAAATCCGACGGCCGTCGGCATGACATGGTAGCGCTTCAGGAATGGCTTGATCCTGTTCCACAGTGCATACGAGTCGTCCGATTCGAACCGCTCGAACACCGGAACGGAGTAGATAGTGGCCTGGTTGCTACGCGGTGTGACTACGCCGTGCATCTCGTGGAGATGCAGTACCGCGTACATCTCTTCAATGGCCCCGGCCGTAATTCGCGTATCGGAATTGAGGAGCAGGATGTCACGGCCTGTATCGCGGACCGCCGACATTCCCTGGTTGCAATTACCGACGAACCCGAGGTTAGTGGCGCGCCGCACATAGTGAAGCGAGGGGATACGTTCCAGGAAGCACTCGACAACCTTCGCAATTCCTTCGCCAGGCGAGGCATCATCCAACACGTAGACTTCGCAACCCGGCGGCAAAAACTCCTCAAGACTCTCCAGACAGGAGCGAAGCTGCTCTTCCGCTCCATACGCGGGTATCAGTATGGACACAGGAAGCCGTTGCGGCTCTGGCGCTTCGCCACTCATCGTCATTGTTGGGGCCGAGCGCCGGCGCCGCGAAAATTGAGGAATTTCAGAGCGCTGCGCACAGGGGCCGTTGCACGCCAACAATACGAGTTTTCCAGATCCTTCCGGCGGCACCTCTCTTCCCGGAGTTCTTCCCTGAGTCCAGCTTGTTGTCGACTGGCCCATTTGAGTTGCGCCACCTCCGCGCGCAAATCCGCGGCGGATCTCTCCAGTTCGATCCGCAACGTCTGCTCCCGCCGGAGGAAGTCTCGAGCGTCATCCATCTGCGCCTCCACGGCCTGGCTGCCAGACGCTAGGCGGCGGCACTCAGAGGTCAGAACCAGCCGTTCGGTCTGCAGGTTGCGAAGCTCAGCCCGAAGAGTTTCCAGTTGCCCCAGGGCAATAAGACGCTCCACGTCCGCGCGCTCCGC
>JAOAPQ010000456.1 GCA_025462965.1 Bryobacterales bacterium | reverse complement strand
GCCGTTTCGGAAATTGCCGGCGCCTCTTTTTCCACGTCGGCGTTGTCGGCTGCCAGATGGTTCCGGAGAGACAGCATAGCCGTATCGGGATCGTCCGCAAACTCAAACAGAGTCAGATCCTCAGGTGAGATAGTGCCGTACTTGACCAGCGCCTCGAAGTTGATGACCTCATTCCAATACGACGAGCCGTACAAAATGATGTGTATCTTCTTGCGCAATTTCTTCGTTTGCGCGAGGGTCAGGATCTCGAACAACTCATCCATGGTGCCGAACCCGCCCGGAAAGACAACCAGAGCCTTCGCCAGGTACGCGAACCAGAACTTCCGCATAAAGAAGTAGTGGAATTCAAAATTCAGGTCAGGGGTAATGTACGGGTTCGGGAACTGTTCGAAGGGCAGACCGATGTTGAGGCCGATGGTCACCCCGTTCCCTTCCGCCGCGCCACGGTTGGCCGCTTCCATGATCCCAGGTCCGCCGCCGGTGCAGACCACGAAGCGGTGCGATCTTCCGCGATAGCCTTCCGCCCATTCCGTCACCATGCGCGCTAGCGTGCGTGCGTCCGCGTAGTACGTGGCCAGCGGACCGTCTTCACGTACCCGGGCCGAGCCGAAGAAGACCACGGTGTCCCGAACCCTCTGGCGCCGCAGATGGGCAAGCGGCTCGAGATATTCCGAGAGAATGCGGAGTAAACGGCCGTCGGAACCTTTGAGGAATTCTTCATTCTTGTAGGCCAGGGGCGGGCGGGTCATTGGGATTCCAGTTTGTCGATTCGCTTCTTCAGGTCGCGGAGCGTCTTCCACATCTCGGCCAGCTTGGGAAAGGTCGTAATGGCGCGAAGCCACTCGTTCGCCGCGAAAGCCGGCGAACCGGACATGCGCGCCCCTTTGGGAACGTCGCCGCCGATGCCGCTCTGGGCGTAGATGATGGCGCCTTCGTGGATGGTGAGATGGCCGGAGATGCCCACCTGCCCCGCGAGCAGCACGTCTTTTTCGAGAATCGAGCTGCCGGCCAAGCCGGTCTGCGCGCAGATGATATTGTCTTCGCCAACCACGCACGCGTGGCCGATCTGCACCAGGCTATCGATTTTCGCGCCTCGCTTCACACGCGTTTCGCCGATGGTGGCCCGGTCAACGGACGTCAGGCTCTGGATCTCGACATCGTCCTCGACCACAGTTACGCCGGATTGCACGATCTTGGCATGCGTGCCATCGGGACGCTTCGCGAAACCGAAGCCATCGCCCCCCACAACTACGCCGTTCTGCAAGGTTACGCGGCTTCCGACCACGCAGGATTCCCTCACCACAGCGTGCGAGTGCGCAAGGAAATCATCGCCAATCCGGGCGTCATCGTAAATCACCACATGGGGGTGGAGAATGGCATTTCGGCCGATCCGAACATGCTCGCCGATCGCGCAGAAAGCGCCGATGGAGGCGCCTTCGGCGATTTGGGCGGTCGGCGCAATGGCGGCCGAGGGATGGATTCCTGCGGGCGGACGCGGTGGATGGTAAAACAGCGCGAGAGCGCGGGCGAAATCGAGGTAAGGGTTTGCGGAAACGAGCGTTGCGATGGAAAGGCCCGCGAAAGCCTCCGACGCAAGGATCGCGCTGGCTTTCGTGTCGCGGACTTTAGGACCGTATTTCGGATTCGCCAGGAACGTAAGCTGGCCGGGGAGCGCGCTCTCTATTCCCGCCAGGCCGGTGATTTCGATCTCCGCGTCGCCCGAGACCGCGCATCCCAGGGCTGCCGCGATTTCTCCGAGCTTCATCCGCAATGTTCAGGTTAGCGCACCTAGCCGGCGCTCAACGGCGTAGGCTTGGATCGCGGAGGCGGAGATCGAGAATGCGTGGCTGGGTGCTGCCGCACTCGCATTCCCCGGTATGGATCTGCCCGGAAAAGCCGGTGCGAAGACGCAGGGTCGGGTGCTCGAGATCGGTCAGGGATGTAAGCAATAGATCGCCCTGGGCATGCTCCTCCCAAATGGCGTTCTGTTCCACCAGGTGCAGCCCTTCGTGCGCTTCGCACTCATGAGCGATCAGCTGGCCGTCGAGTCCCAGATGCTCTTCGAACACGGGGACGCCAAACCCGCTCCATAGCAAGTCGCGGTTGTCGCTGGTGAGCACGCCTTCGCGTACTCCGGTGATGACGATCAGGGCCCGCTCAACCTGAATCGTCCCTGCCAGCAAGATGAGAGCTGAGAAGGATCCCGCGAGGATTTCAGGCCGTTCGCCGTTCACGTGCGTTGCGAACGTGATGGCGGGCCTCCCGGGGAGGGGATTGTGCAAATTCGACGCCGAAACGCGGCAGGTACGCCGTTGAGGCGGGAGACTGCCCGGTTCGCAGACCGGGAGCCGCGGCAAAGTCTCCTCGACGCTTTGCAGCTCACGCAGAGATTGGGAGGTATCGAGGCCCGCGTGGCTCAACGAGTGGCGGTAAAAGGTAGTCCGCTGCGCGGATTTGAGGACTTTTCGAAAGCGGAGGAGACGGTCCGCAGAGGAGGCGTGAATACCACGCCCCCTGACCAGAAGAGGGATTCGCATTGCTTTCCTGCGGCTTTGGTTATGGAGTGTACTAACGATAACAAAGCTCTCAGTGCAACCCTCTTTTTGTAGCTCTTTCCCAGGCGGATTCTACAGGGCTTCCAGTAGCCGCTGCGCTTCCTGGATCTGAGAATTTAAGCTCCGAAGGACTTTCACGATCTCTTCGGCCTGTTGGGACGCTTCGTCGGCGCGGTCCCCTTCCACCGCTTCGCGGACACCGGGTAGGGTTTTCACTCCGTATCCCGTGTACGTGCCGGGCGCGTAGATGGCGTGCTTGAACCAGTCTCGCCCCGGCAGGCCCCCGGCAAGCATCATCGTACGCTCCGAGTGAAACAAGAGCGTGTTGATCGCCGAAAGCTTGTTCGCCGCCGCGGAGGAAGTCTTCGGAAGCGCGTGCGTATAGGCCGTGTCGAAAGCTACCGCCGACTTCCGGAGGGAATCGAGGGCCGTCCGGAGATCGCCCAGGTTCGGGTGCCCTTTCTGTTTTTCGAGGCGTTCGATTTCGTCTGTGTATCCGGTTACGGTACTCACGAACCGGCCGAACTCGAACGGTAGAAGGGGCGCATCCGCCAGCCGCATCATGGCCGTCCCCGTCACTTCCGAAAGCGTTTTACCGTATGCGAACGTCGTGTCGGAAAAGTGACTGTACCAGTAGAAGTCGTCGTAGTCGGAATGGTAGACGCCGCCGCCCTCGCCCCCGAAGCCCATGTTCAACGTGGCGACGCCGAGGTGCTGCAGGAACGACGTATAGACGGAGCCCGAGCCGAGCGCACCGATGTGGTACCGCCCGTCGTCGGGCGGGACCGCCGGAGCTTGCGCGACGCGCCGGCGGGCAGCCGTCGGTGTGCGCGGGGCGTCGATGAGCGCCTTGCCCGTGACCGGATCGGGAATATCCCGCGCCAGCTGGCTCACGAACTCCTCAAGAGTGTGCGAGCCGCCGACCCCAAGCCGGCCTTTGCCGTTGCTGTCGGAATTGATATAGGTCACGAGTTTCTTGTTCAGTTCGTCCGCATGCTTCTCCGCCCATTCGGTGGATCCCATCAGTCCGAACTCTTCGCCATCCCAGAGCGCCAGCATGACGGTGCGCTTCGGCTTCCACCCCTGCTTCACCAACTCGGATAGCGATCGCGCCGTCTCGAGGAGCGAAGCCGCACCGCTCCCCGGGTCGCTCGCGCCGTGCACCCACGCGTCATGGTGATTGCCGTAAAGGATCCATTCATCCGGGAATTCGGAGCCGGGAATACGAACCAGCACGTCGTACAAGGGATGCGTCGAGTTATCCATCTCCACCTTGAAATGTACCTTTGTGCTGCCGGGGCCAATGTGATACGTAAAGCCGAGTGCTCCCCGCCAGTCTTCCGGGGCAACTGGGCCGTCGAGGTTCTCGAGCAGCGGTGTTGCGTCCGCATAAGAAATCGGCATTACCGGAATTTTCATGAGCGTCTTGGCTTCGCTCACCGCCAGGCGCTTCACTCCCTTTTCCGAAGCGAATCCCGGCGAGAGCGGGTCACCGGGATAAAGAGCCATATCGACCACACTGCCGCGCTGTACGCCGTCCGGCGGCCGGTAGGCGCCCTTAGGATAGACGTCGCCCTGGTAGTAACCGTCGTCCCTGGGATCCGAATAGATCAGGCAGCCCAGCGCGCCATGTTCCTGCGCGACTTTGGGCTTGGTGCCTCGCCAGCTTCCGCCATAGCGTGCGATCACGATCTTCCCTTTCACGTCGATGCCGAGTTTCTTCAGGACTTCATAATCCGCGGGAACGCCGTAATTGACATAGACCAGCGGGGCCGTGACATCGCCAGAGCCGGAATATGCGTTGAAGGTTGGGACTTGCCCGGGATCGGCTGAATTCTTGTCGCCCGGCACTGCCGGCTCCTGGAGTTTCGCGCGGAAAGTCTTGGGGGAAACCATTTCCAGGCGGCGGGAGACCGGCGTCGGCAGCAGCGCTTCGAACTCTTCCAGCCTGGCGTCCAGGCCCCATTCGCGCAACAGGCCGACCAGATAGTCCGCTACCGCTTTCGATTGCGGAGTTCCGGCCATATGCGGCTCGTTCGACATGCGCTGGATGTAGCGGCCCACGCGCGCGGGCTCCGGGATGGCGCGCATCTTGTCTTCCCACTTCTTTTCGGTTGCGCCGGCATCCGCGGGGAAGCCCCGGATAGAATTGTCAGCGCACAGAAGTAGGGCGGGGAATCCCAGTGCCAGCAGGAATTTCATATTTCTTGGAAGTATAGCGTACGATTTTTTACCGCTTGAGGGCCAGGCTAACCCCATCGGCGATCGGCAGCAGACTCACCACAACCCGCGGATCTGCGGCCAATTTTGCGTTCAGGGCACGCAGAGCCACGGTATTTTCATCCTTGCAGTTCTCGTCCGGGACCTGGCCGTGGTAGAGCATGTTATCGAGTACGATCAATCCGCCGGGCCTCACCAGCTTGAGAGAAAGCTCATAGTAGCGGTCATAGGACGGCTTATCCGCATCGATGAAGGCGAAATCGTAGTAGTTCTCGCGGCCCTGTTGCAGTAACTCTTCGAGGGTGCCGGCGGCGGGCCCCAGTCGCAGATCGATTCTCGCGGCCATGCCCGCGCTCGCCCAATATCGTCGCGCTACCGACGTAAACTCCTCACTGATGTCGCAAGCTGTCAGCTCGCCGTCTTCGGGCAGCGCGAGCGCCACCGCCAGCGAGCTGTAGCCCGTGAAGACGCCAACTTCGAGCGCGCGCTTCGTCCCCGTCAGCTTGACCAGCAGCTGGAAGAAGGCGCCCTGCTCGGGCGAAATCTGCATAATGGCCTTCTCATGAGCCGCCGTCTCTTCGCGCAAGCGCCGCTGCCACTCATTTTCATGCACGCTGACTGCGCGTACATAGTTCGTAATTTCTTCCCCCGCCAGGTAGTGTTTATTCAGCATGAGTTCGACCGCATTGTAGCGCGAGCCCGCGTATACTTGGCTCTTGATGCCATCGCCCGAGGAGGAGATACAACTCAGGCTAGCCAGAATCGAAGCCAAACAGGATGAACTCCTATCGGAGATCAAGTGGCTGCTGCACACCCAGTCGGGTCTG
>JAOAPQ010000439.1 GCA_025462965.1 Bryobacterales bacterium | reverse complement strand
CACGGTGACGCTATTTGCCACGGGGCTGAGCGGTCCCGGAGTGATCAATCTTTTCTGGAACGCGCCAACGCCAGCTCCGTTCGTGCCGATTTACCCTCTCTCCGGCACCGCGCACTCGGTGCCAGGTTTTGTGAATGCGCTATACGCAATCGATTTCCGGATTCCGGACGCACCAGGACCCGGGGTGTACCTGGTTCCGACGCCCGGTGTGCTCACGCGCGCGGAAGTTGGAACTGCTGGAAGCGGGTTGGGCGTATACGTGAAGTAACTTCGACGAGCCCGAGCGCGGGTCATCGAGACTCTCCGCTTTGCGTAGAGTCGCTCCATACACCACTCGCGACCGCGGTTCGAACGTAGTCGGAGAAATCGCGGGGTGCCCGGCCGAGGGCGCGCCGGACGCCGTCCGCGAGCCGAGCGTTGCGTCCGTCCAGAACAGTTGTGATGAGGCCGATCAAGGGCGTCACAAAATTTGCCGGCACACCTTGATCCAGTAAAGCAGTCTCGTACGCCCCGGCCGAAACCTGCAGATACCGGACTTCGCGACCAGTCGCCTTAGCAATTTCCGCGACCGCCTCCGCGAAGGTGAGGAGTCGCGGGCCGGTCACCTCATAGATCTGTCCCGTGTGCCCGGGCTCAGTCAGCGCCGCGGCGGCTACATCCGCGATATCCTCCGCATCGATGAACGGCTCTGCGACATTGCCCGCCGGGAATGCAACCTCACCGCTGAGCACGGATTCAAGCAGAAAATTCTCGCTGAAATTCTGGCAAAACCAGCTTGATCGCACGATGGTCCATTCCGCACCACTTGCCTCGACGGCTTGTTCGGCCAGGCGGGCGCCATCCTCTCCACGTCCGGACAACAACACAAGGCGCCGTACACCGTTTGCCACTGCCAGACTGCAGAAGGAACTGACGGCGTCCGATGCACCCGGAAAGGCCAGATCCGAATAATAGGTCACATAGACAGACTCTACGTTCTGCAATACGGACGGCCATGTGTTTTGCTCTTCCCAGTCAAAGGGCGGTCGGCCCGATCTAGAACCGTTACGGACCGGGAAACCTCGTTGGGCGAGCCGCTCGACGACCCTGCGACCCGTCTTTCCCGTGCCGCCGAGAACCAGTATGGCTTTATCTTGTGTGTCTTTCATGTTGTGTTGTGCTCCTTCCAGGAACTCCTTACAGATCCACTATTGGTCATCCCTGTAGGACTTACAATGGTTAAAGATCTCTGGATAATGCTCGTTCGTCCACAGATTGCGGACGAGCAGGCATTCGTACTGCATACTGGGGACATGAATGTCGTGCTCCCGCCGGTGTCCGACCCGCTAGGAGAGGCCCTTCACTTCCTCCGGATGAGCGGCATCTTTTATTGCCGCTCGGAGTTCACCGAGCCGTGGGCGCTCGCGCTGCCGCGGATGAAAGATTTCCTTATGCTCCACGTCGTGACATCCGGCCGGTGTTGGCTACAAGTAGAGGGAACTCCAGACCGTTTGCTCCAGCCCGGCGACCTTGCGCTGGTGCCTCACGGCAAGGGTCACCAGCTTGCGAGCGGACCGGGCATGGAAGGAGCCCGGCTGTTCGACCTTCCCCGTGAGCAATTGAGTGAACGCTATGAGATTCTTCGGCTTGGTGGCGGCGGCGCCGCTGCAACAGCGGTCTGCGGCGTCTTCCAGTTCGACCATCCGGCCGCGCATCAACTCGTCGCGCTGCTGCCAAAGGTGATTGCGGTTGATGCCTGGAATTCGCCGCACATGGAGTGGATTCAAAGCACGCTGCGGATGATGGCGGCCGAAGCCCGCGAGCTACGGCCCGGCGGGGAAACGGTGATCACCCGGCTCGCGGACATCCTGGTGATTCATGCAATCCGATCATGGATTGCTCACGACCCCGCTGCTCAGACCGGCTGGCTGGGCGCGCTCCAGGATAAGCAGATTGGACGCATTATTGCGCTGATTCACAGGGAGCCGGCTCGTCCGTGGACGCTCGAGTCGCTGGCCGCGCAAGCCGCCATGTCCCGCTCGGCGTTCGCGGCGCGTTTTACGGAGCTAGTCGGCGAACCCGCGATGCGTTACGTGACGCGGTGGAGAATGAACACGGCGCTTACCTGGCTCAGGGAGGAGAAGGCATCGATTACCGAATTGTCACGCCGCCTGGGCTACGACTCCGAAGCCGCCTTTAGCAGGGCGTTCAAGCGTTGTAACGGCGTCTCGCCAGGTGCGGCGCGACGTAGCGGGACACTTCCGCAGAAGACCTGAGTTATGGAATGGTCCCCAAATCCGGATGCACTGCGTGGGCGGTTGGCTGTTGTTGCCGGAGCGACCCGAGGCGCCGGCCGCGGTATCGCTGCCGCCTTGGGCGAAGCCGGGGCCACGGTCGTCTGCGCGGGCCGCAGTACACGATCAAGCCGGTCAGAATACAACCGTACCGAAACAATCGAAGAGACTGCCGAACTTGTGACGCGTCTTGGCGGTACGGGTATTTCGGCCGCCGTCGATCATCTCGAATCCGATCAAGTGAAAGACCTGGCCGAGCGGATTCGGAAGGATCACGGCCGCATCGACGTGCTCGTCAACGACATCTGGGGCGCCGAACTGCTGAAAGGGGGGCCGTCTGAATGGAACAGGCCGATATGGGAGCACGACCTGGACAAAGGTCTGCGGATTCTCCGGCTCGCCATCGATACCCACCTGATCACTTCGCACCATCTTCTGCCGCTTCTCGTTGAAAAGCCGGGCGGGGTCCTCATCGAGGTGACTGATGGCACCGCCGATTACAACGCGTCACACTATCGGCTCTCCGTGTTCTACGACCTGGCGAAAGTCGCCGTAAACCGGATGGCGTTCTCCCAGGGACATGAGCTCGAACCCTATGGAGCAATAGCGGTGGCCGTTACGCCTGGATGGCTGCGCTCAGAGATGAGGCTGGAGAATTTCGGTGTCTCCGAGGAGAACTGGCGCGACGCCTTACGGCCAGCCTCCGATGACCGAACTGCTGCCCCTCCCGATTTCTCTCTTTCTGAATCGCCCCATATGTCGGGCGTGCCGTGGTTGCCTTGGCAGCAGATCCCGAGAGGAGCAGATGGAATCAGAGATCGGTCAGCTCCGGTCAACTCGCATCAGAATATGGGTTCAAGGACCTTGACGGATCGCAACCCGACATCTGGCGGTATTTCGAGGAGATCCGCGAGCGTGGACTGGAAGCAGACTTCAATGACTATCGGTGATTTGAGGTCCGAATGCGATCTCATTCCTGCAAGCGCGGATCGGGAATTGGATAGCCGATGGCGAAATGGTAGACCACCTGTCCCTCCGCTGACGGCACGTTGAGATACCGGTGGACTTCCTCGTCGTAGAATGCGCCGATGCCGGTCGCACCCAGCCCTAGCGCTTCCGCGGCGAGATACAGGCGATGGCCGATGGCGCCTGCTTCGAAATGCACATAACGGTAACCACGATCACCGTGGGCGCGGACGGCACGCTCCAGATCGGCGATCATCGAGAAGGCCACGCATGCGTTACCGGCGAGATCCTGCCCGAGGCTCAGGCCCGCGGCCGCGACGCGCTGGTCGCCGCTCCGGATCAGTTCCAAGCCGGCAGGCTCAGGCCAGAGTCTGTACACACCCGGTTGGAGCCCGTCCACACGGTGGGCGTACAAGTAGAGCTGTATGAAACGCGCGCCGGCAAAATCAGCAGAAAGCGGCTGCGCAGCCGCATTGGCGATGGCCGCAAGTTGCGTCAGCGACATCGATTGCATTCCACCCTGGAAGTCGAGCGCCGAACGCCGCATTCGGGCAACCTCGCTGAAGGCGCGCGACATTGAGGCGGCAGACGGCAGCTTGATCTCGCCGGAACCAACGAGAGCGGGCTCGGCGGTGGCGATGCCGCGGCGGTCGCGGTTGCTCAGTTTCGTGGCGGCGTGAATGCTATCGATCCGTGGATAAGCGGTCTTTTCCGGTGAGAGCTGATTTGCTTGGCCGCCGTACCAAACGGTCTTGCAGACGTCCGGTTCACGCAGTGGAATGGATCTGCCGCGCTGCCCGGTATTTCTTATTTCAATCAGCAACATCGGCCACTCGTCCTCGTGCAGGCGGCACAACTGCGATACTTCATCGTCCGGGAAGTGAGCGATTGCGAAGGTGTCGCATCCCATAGCGCGGGCGGCGAGCGTGAGGGCCTGCCAGGCATGCCCGATGTCGTGCAGGCAATATCGATATGCCCGGTCACGGTACTTCCAGGCCTCGCGCCAGGCGATGCTGGTCAGGACAAATACGATTGGGGCGGAGTGATCGCCCGGCAGTTCAAGATGGCCGAGCGC
>JAOAPQ010000410.1 GCA_025462965.1 Bryobacterales bacterium | reverse complement strand
CGGATGGACACATAATCTCGAGGCGCGAGAATTCGCTAACGACACCGCCATTTGCGGTTTGCAGCATAATTGTCGAGAACAGAGATTAACGCCAGAGACCCGCTAAGTCCCGATTAACGCTAGTGCTGTATCGGAAGTGACCCGGCGATCGGGTTCCGGGGCGGAGGGTGAAAAGTGTCCGCCGGGTCGCTTTCGATACACGACGAGTTGAATGTTGGTATTTGCATCAGTGCAAGATACACTGCCATTGGTTCCCGGCTCTGCGGCATCCAAAGGCTTGCGCTGTTGACGACGCCCACGATTTCGAGAGCCTTGCGATTACCGAAATCGATCCTCTTTCCGATTGGGCTTGCGGAATTGAAGAGACGGCGGGACAGACTTTCGCTAATGATCGCCACCGGCTGGGCCGCCTCGTGATCGCGCGATGTGAATTCCCGGCCGGCCATGATACGCATCCCGACCAAATGAAAGAATTCAGGGCCAACCGCCTCGAAAACGGCTTGCACAGGTGGCCGCTGGGACGAGGACACCGAGGCAGCGTCAGTAAACTCGTAGCCCAGGACCGGTCCCATATGGGAATAGCTGACCGATTCGACCCCAGGCAGCCCCTGCAACCGCTCTGCCAGCTCATGGTAGTAGGCGGCACGGTTGGGCAGAGGTGCTGTTTCGCCGCCGGATTGCGGATACATGTGGAGGAGTAGTAGATGGTCTCGTCGGAAGCCGACATTGGCGGAGCGCAAATTTTCAAGGCTGCGCACAAAAAGCCCGGCGCCAATCACCAGCACGATAGAAAGTGCCACTTGGACGCTGATCAGCACCTTGCCTAACGTCATCGCGCCGCCGTGGACAGTCCGTCCCTGCTGTTGCAAAGCGCCAGCTGGATCGGTTCGAAAAATATTCCACGCTGGGGCGATGCCGAACACAAGGCCGGTAAGTAGCGACACGAGCGCAGTAAAAGCGAGCACACGCAAGTCGGGCGCGGCATCAAGCGCCAAAGGAACGAAACCGGTCCACATGGTGTCGAGCAAAAGGCGGTTAGCCCAGGTTGCAAGCACCATTCCAACAATTGCGCCCGTCACCGAGAGCATCAGGCTTTCCGTCAGCATCTGGCGAACGATGCGCCATTTCGCAGCGCCAAGTGCGACACGGATTCCAAACTCGTGCCGCCGTCCCGTCGCGCGGGCAAGCATCAGATTAGCCAAGTTAGCGCATCCGATGAGCAGGAGCACGCCGACCATCGCCATTAGGACGAAAAGCGGACGGGAACACTTCCCGCGCAAGAACGAACTTCCCGTCGCCGCGGAAGCTACCACAATGCGGCGGCCCAGGAACGCCTCGCGCTTCGCGCCAGCATATCCTTCAGGTAGAGACGCCTCCAGGATCGCTGGCCACATCGATTCCAGTTGCGCTCGCGCCTGTTTGATAGAGATGCCCGGTTTCAAACGGGCGAACACGCCGAAGCCGAGACTCTTACGGTCGCGGTACGTGGTGCCAGTGTAGCCGATGGGAACGGTGACATCCGGTGCGGCGTCAATGATGAGCCCGGAGAACCGCTTGGGGGTCACGCCGACAATAGTGAGCGGGCGATCTTCGACCCGAATCGCCTTCCCGACGGCGGCCGGGTCGCCATGGTAGCGGCTTTGCCAGCAACCATAGCCGATGACAGCGACGGCAGCCGGCGTACCGCCATCAAGGCTCAGATCCTCCGGCGTGATGAAGCGACCGAGGAGCGGCGGTATCCCTAGCGTCGAGAAGTACTCGCCGGTGACAGTGCTGACGCTGGCCGCATATTTCAAGCCGTTCGCTTCGATGTTCGCCATCCCTCCACCATCCCAGGCAAAGAGGTCCGAAAAGACGAGTTGGTCCTTTCGGATCTGCTGATACATGGCGAGCGACAAAGCGCCCTCGCGATCCGGATTCGT
Organism: Bryobacterales bacterium; assembly: GCA_025462965.1. GTDB lineage: Bacteria > Acidobacteriota > Terriglobia > Bryobacterales > Bryobacteraceae > JALYXI01. The sequence continues at coordinate 4,471 of JAOAPQ010000410.1, read as the reverse complement.
GGGCGTTGTGGTGGAGAGGCGGATTAATTGGCCGGGATTCGGGATCGGTAGCGGCCGCAGAATCAGGGCGTTCATCAAGCTGAATATAGTCGTGTTCGCGCCGATACCTAGGGCGAGCGAGAGGATCGCGACGGCTGTTGTGACCGGACTCTTGGAAAGCAATCGCACGCTGTACCGGATGTCTTGGCCGAGAATATCCATGGCTCAAATGTATCTCGCTAAGATCTCCGGCGCTAAACTGATATTAAATGGACACACAGGCGCATTGGGAACGCGTGTTCGGCGCCAAGGCGCCCGATGAGGTGAGTTGGTTTCGTCCGCATCTTGAGACTTCGCTGTGCCTGATTGAACTCGTAGCGGGTGATAGTTCGTCACGCGTAATCGACGTAGGCGGTGGCGAATCCACGCTAGTGGACGACTTGGTTGCCAGAGGATATCGCAACATCACCGTGCTGGACATCTCCTCAGTGGCCATCGATTACACGAAAAATCGCTTGGGTTCAGCATCGGAGCAGGTTCAGTGGCTTGTTGCCGACGTTACCGAGGCAGAACTGCCACCCAATACTTACGACGTCTGGCATGATCGCGCTGTATTCCACTTTCTGACAGAGCCGGCCCAACGTCTGGCCTATGTTCGTCAGGTTGCTCTCGCGGTCAAGCCCGGTGGCCATGTCATCGTCGCCGCGTTCGGACCCGAAGGACCCAACAAATGTAGCGGTCTCGACGCTGTGCGATATGACGCAGACTCGCTTCACGCGGAGTTTGGCGTGCGCTTCCGCTTGATGGAGAGCTCGAAGGAACTGCACCGCACCCCATTCGGAACCACACAGCAGTTTCTCTACTGCTACTGCATCGTCGCGTGAAATATTAGTTCCGGCCGAGCAAGCTAATATGACATGCCATGTCTGACTTTCTGAAGGTTCCGATCCTGAACCATGCGGTCGATCAACCGTCCGCTTTCACGGCCAAGAACCTCATGAACGATGTGCGCCGCAGCCGGCAGATTCCGAACGGAAATGTCCCGCAAGTCTGCATCCTGGAGTTCGATGGAGACATTACTGACTGGCTGGTTCGGGAAGGCAAGGCGGCGCCTTTCGAGTCGTGGGCGTGCTTTCATACGTCGATGTTCGCGATGGATCTTGAAGGCGTTCAGTGCGGCATCATAGCGCGAACGATTGGCGGACCTTACTCGGTGCTGATTGCTGAACAACTCAGGGCTGCGGGGGCGAAGGTCATCGCATCAGGCTGAACCAGGGTGACATCAAGCGCCACTTAGTTTGCTTCGTGCCGGCACGACGTCCTTCGTTCGCAGCAGTATGCGAAACGCCAAGCCATGCGTTATGAGAAGAAGAGGTACGTAGGCAGTCAGGATAAAGTAACCAGCGCCTAACAAGCCTTGCGTATCTGGGAGTGATATGCGGCTTCCCTGGTAAAAGGCGAAGAGCAGATCCGCCGTTCCGAAGGCATTGAAAACCCAGGTCAGCACTGTCCCAGTACGGGTTCCCAGGGTAGCCAGAGCGAGCAAAGCCAGAATGGCGCTTATGAGATCACCGTAAGCTACCGGTTGAGCAAATGCGGCAGGTAGCTCTGGAGACACAACGCCCCCGTGCTCCACTTTCCAGCGCTCATTTGCCATGGCGAGGCGTGACGCAGGCTGCATCGGGAAACGCAGTTCGCGCTCGAGCCGCTCCGGGTTGTAGCCGGGCATCATCGGAGTGCGCATGAAGTCGACAAAGGTACGTAGCCAATTGGCGAGATTTCTCTGGGCCTCCGGGCGGGCGGCGTAGCGTCGTGCAGTCGTTTCGAAATCCTCGGCGGGCCGGCTCGTTACCTCCAGAACGTCATTCATGGGCGCGCTCAATGCAAATGCACCTTGCTTGTGATCTTCGACGTAATAGCGCAGGCCGCTGACCAAGAAGTCGCCGACGTTCCCACTCCGTGCGGCTTTGAGGAACATCCACCACGGCAGGTCAATGCGGCGGACTTTCCGCCTCAACACTCGGCTCAGGATCTCCGCCATGTCGCCCGCTGAAAGCAACACCGGTCCGGTTGGGCGATACTGTTTGCCGGCATGTTTGTCTGGCTCCAGGAGCGCGGCGACCACGACTAGCGCGATGTCTTCATTCGAAGGTGGCGCGTCCTTGCCATCGCCCGTGATTGTTGCGAGAACGCCGAGATGAGCCGCGTATTCAATCAGCCGCAGATAATTGTCTGCAAAGTATCCCGGGTTCACTCTCACGTGTGCCACGCCCGGCATCATGGAGAAAACCTGGTCGGCGAGCCAGGCTTGCCGCGTTGTGAGCGAGGGATGTACCGGGCTCGCCAACCACTGGCCCAGGCTCACTACTGCTTCCAGCTTTGCTTCCTGCGCGGTAATTGCGAAGGTCGCAGCGCTCTGGATCAGGTAGGGATCGTAGAAGGGGAGATAGTAGGCCCGCTGCGTTCCGTGCATAGCGGCGAGCAACTGATCGAGGTCGAACATGTCAGCGACCACCGTTTCGGCCCCCTTGCGTTCCAAAGCCGCGCTGCGGGCGTCCTTCGAATGGACCAAGGCCCTCACGGGGACTCCTTTCGCAAGAAGTTCATCGCCTACCGCGCTTCCGGTCCTGCCGGTCGCGCCTGTCACGAGAATCTTTGGGTATTTCATTGGGAATCTCCTGGCTGAGTATCAATTTTCAGCTAGTGCTGCGCCTGTCCACCGCCAATCAGGCCAGCTAGCGGGAGGAGGGGACCAACGGGAATGTACTCGTGGTCCATCAGGTTCTCTTTCGACAGCGGCAGCGTGTCTATAACCGCGTGGGCTTCGTCAACGGTCTTCACGTCAAGAAAAACAACCACCCCTCGGCCGTCGCCCCTTGAGTACCACTGGCGGATCTTGCCGTCGAGATATAGCTTCACTGTGGCCCGGATCTCGGCCGGCATGACGTTCATGATCTGCTGACGGGTCACTCCCTGTTTGGCAGTCTGGATGACCATCACTTCAGTGGTTTTAGGTGACGGCACGCCGGAAGGCGGCTGAGATGAGGCCTGGGTTTGCGCCAGCACAGATGCCGCCGGAAGCACAGTCATAAGTAAAGGGAACAGTAGTTTCATCGTTTTCCTCGATTCAGTTTGGTTTAGTTGTTGGTGTTATAGTTTGCGCTAACAGGGCAGCGGCGAAGAATAAGAAAACAAAGCTGATTCGGCTGCCGATAGCGGGAAGGTCGAATTCTTCTTAATCATGTGTGCTCCTGTCATAGGGCTCGATACACTGGATGTATTCTAGACAGTCGCGGCTGAATGGAACGTGAACGCGTCGTTCAGGTGACGTTCAGCTTCGAGTGCTCTAATAAATTGGTTGAGCAGGATGCGAATTCTTGTCGTTGAGGACGAGGCGTCGCTCGCGAAGCAGCTCACATCGTCCATCGCGGAGGCCGGGTATGCCGTGGATCACGCCGCCGATGGCGAGCGCGCGGATTTTCTGGCGCAAACAGAGCCGTACGACGCGATGGTCCTCGATTTGGGACTGCCAAAGATCGACGGCCTCACGCTGTTGCGGAACTGGCGCGAGGCAGGCCTCGCAACGCCGGTGCTCGTGCTGACGGCTCGCGGCAGTTGGCACGACAAACTGCGGGGGATCGACGGGGGCGCGGACGATTACGTGTCAAAACCCTTTCGCATCGAAGAAGTGCTCGCGCGCTTGCGTGCGCTGATACGACGGACAACCGGCCACCTCACGCCGGAGCTTCGCGCGGGCAGCGTGGCGCTGGATCCGCGGCAATCGCGTGTCACGCTGGACGGCGCGCCGGTGAAGCTCACGGGCCACGAGTTCCGCGTCCTCTCTTACCTGATGCACCATCGCGGACGCGTCGTCTCTCAAGCGGAGCTCACTGAGCACATTTACGCGCAGGATTTCGATCGCGACTCGAACACTGTTGAGGTATTCATCGAGCGTCTACGCCGCAAGCTTGGCGTGTCGTTCATTGAAACTGTGCGCGGTCTCGGCTACCGAATCGAATGAGACTCGTTTCGCTCAAAGCGCGCATCCTTTTCGGTGCGACCCTCTGGACCATCGGCCACTTCATGATCGCCGTGATCTTCCTCGCGGAGAGCAGTTTCGTCATGCGCGTGCTTCACTCGACGGCCCAGAGCTCGGCGGCAACGGCCGTAATCGCGGGGCTGTGCATGTACGTCGGATTTCTGCAAGTCCGGCGAGGCATGTCGCCAATCAATCAGCTGCGCAACCGCCTCGCGGCCGTGCACAAAGGCGTTGACGCGCGCGTCGGCGGCGCTTATCCGGCAGAGGTGCAGCCGGCGGTCGATGAGCTGAACGCGCTGCTTGACGAGCGTGAGCGGCGCGTGGCGCGCGCAGTGGCAAAGGCCGGCGATCTTGCGCATGGCCTGAAGACGCCGCTGGCGGTGCTGGCGCACGAGGCGCAGCAGGTGCGAGCGGCAGGACAAGAGCAGCTTGCCGCGGAGATAGATCAGCAAA
>JAOAPQ010000403.1 GCA_025462965.1 Bryobacterales bacterium | reverse complement strand
GTCCAGCAGGTCGCTCGGATAACATCGGCTTTCCCGCCAGCACCCACTGCGCCCACCCCACCGCACGCTGCAGGGTCCAGGTTCTCATCGCAACAAAAGGAACAACCGCCCGTCGCCGTGCAGACCCAGGACGCCCAATCCCCGACGCTTCCGCTTCTCTTGAACGTTCAACCCCAGATTCCGGACACTGACTCCACGCGTGGGCCGGAACCTCAGACCGCGCCCACCTCTCCTCCGCCGCGCCGCGCCGCAATGCCCGCGTCAGCGCCCCAGGAACCGGCGGCCGCCCTGAGCGGCTCTCCCTGGAAGCAGACAACAGAGAAATTGCCCGATGCGGAATTGGCCTTCGCCGCCCGTGTGCTGACTCCGGACGTGAAGGGTAACCAACAAACCGCGGAAAGCGCTCCGATGGAAACAAGTACCTCCCTCCCGACTCCGAAACCCCAAATCCCAGCTACGCCCACGGCTAACCCACCGGACAACCCGCCGCACCCGGACCGGCAAGACAGTTCCGCGCCGTCCTCCAAGCCGGACCAGCCCGCCTCGCCGCGTAAGCCCAGCGCGGCCGAGAGCAGCTCTCCCGAAACACGGCCCGAGCCTCCAGCCAGGACGCCAACGGCGCCTGCGGAATTAGCTCCTGTGTCCTCACCGCCCGCAGCCTTCCAGCCCGCAAACCAGACCGTGAAGCCCCAACACGTTTCGCAGACCGCCGAAGCTCACCCTCTCCCGGAGCAACCCGCATCCCCACCCGGTTCTCCCATCCGCGACTTCTCATTGCGGCTCTCCGCGAACAACCAGGACAAAGTGGAAGTGAAGGTCGTGGAAACGGCCGGCGAGATCCGAGTCGCCGTACGATCGGCCGACCCGGAACTCACCACGTCCCTTCAACAGGGAATAGGCGACCTCGTCGGGAAGCTGGAGGATCGCGGCTTGCGTACTGAAATGTGGAAGCCCCCCGTCGAAGCTGCGACCGCCGCCTCCCCAACCCATTCCGAAGCCGGAGCTAACAATCAGCAACAATCTTCGGGCGATGGTTCGCAAGGCCGGCAATGGCGGGAACAACAGATACTCCCACCGCGCCGTCGTGATAAACCCGATTGGTTAAGAGAGATAGATGGCACCTTCGACACACTACATTCCGACATCACGAGGAGAACGGCATGAGTTCAATTCCTAGCGCCCCGCCCGCGCCGGCTGGCACCGCGAATCAAAACAGCAGCGGTACCAAGAGCCCCGCTACGGACCCGCTTACCAGTAAGGAAACTTTTCTGAAGCTGCTCGTTGCGCAGATCAAGAACCAGGACCCAACGAACCCCACTGATGCCACTCAGTTCGTTGGCCAGCTGACTCAATACAGCGAGCTGGAACAGCTCATCGAGATCAACACCGGTCTTCAGAAGGTGGAAGCAACACCCAGTGCCTCGTCCACCGGTACGCCCAAAACCTAACCAGGAGCCCTTATATGTTCACTACATTTCAGACCGCTTTATCCGCACTAAACGCCACGTCACAGGCAATCGATGTGACGGGAAATAATCTTGCGAACCTGAATACCACGGGGTTCAAGCAAACCGGGGTCTCCTTTCTCGATCTGGTGACGCAGTCGTTCGGGTCCGCCGGCCACTCCCAGGCTGGCTTCGGGACCACCGCGCCCGCGACCGTCCGCAACTTCACCCAGGGCGCCCTCCAGACCACGTCCGGTCTGCTCGACGCCGCCATTCAGGGAGGCGGCTTCTTCGTACTGAAAGGCGCGAATAACTCCCAGTTGCTCACTCGTGCCGGGAACTTTCAGAGCGATGCCAGCGGATACCTCACCACCCTGACCGGGGAACGCGTGCAAGGCTGGACCCAGCTCAATCCGGATGGTTCCGTAAATACCAACGGACCCGCCGCTGACATCCAGTTGCCCACCGGATCCCTGCAGCAACCTGTGCCCACCTCGAACTTTTCCCTGAGTCTGAATCTCGATGCATCCGCAACGGTGGGCGCAACCTCCGGAACGTTCTCGACGCCCCTCCAGGTCATCGATTCACTCGGTAATACGCAGAATTTGACTGTTACCTTCACCAAGACCGCGGCGAATAACTGGTCCTACGCGGTGACCATTCCGCCCAGCGCCTTGGCCACGCCGACGTCCACACCGCTCGCGACGGGCACTCTCGTGTTCAATACGAATGGCACGCTGCAGACCCCCGCGTCTACGCCTCCCGCGACCACGAATCAGGTGGCGGTGAACATCGCCGGCCTGGCGGACGGCGCCGCCGACCTCAGCATCAACTGGAATCTCAATAACCCCACAGGCACCCCAACGTTGACCCAGGTCACCAACCCCTCGGCTGTTTCCACCAACTCCCAGGACGGTTCGCTAACCGCGCAGCTTGTCCGCGTAAGTATCGGCGAGGGAGGCGTGGTGCAAGCGCAGTTCTCGAACGGACAACAAAAGACCGTCGGTCGACTCGCGCTCGCCTCCATTGGCAATCCGGAATCCCTCACAGCCGTCGGCAACAACAACTTCCAAACCAGCTTACAGACCGCTATTCCGGTAATCGGAACGGCCCAGACCGGTGGACGAGGCAACATCGTCGGCGGCTCGCTCGAATCGTCAACGGTCGATATCGCGAGAGAGTTCACCAACCTCATCATCTACCAGCGCGGTTATCAGGCGAACGCGAAGGTGGTGAATACGGAAGACCAGCTCAGCCAGGACACCATCAGCTTGAAGCAATAACATGACGCCCATGCAGGAGATCGCGCCCATCCAGGACGTGCCGATGGAAGTCGGCGTCGAACTGGATCGGCGCATGTTGAAGATACGCGAAATCCTCGATCTTCAGGTCGGCAGCATCATCCGGATGGACCGGTCAGCCGGAGAGAACATTGATATTTATGTCGGCAACAGGCTAGTCGCCTTCGGGGAAATCGTGATCATCGAGAACACCATGGGCGTGCGCATCACCGATTTCCGGATCGAAGGTTAACGGATGGAAAGTCTGCAACAGATTGGAGCGATCTTACTTGTCCTCGGCCTGCTCGGCTCCGCACTCTACGTTCTAAAAAGGAAAAAACTGGCGGGCTTCGCGGGCGACCTTCGTTTCGGTGGCGAGCGTCGCTTGCAAGTCCTGGAGCGTGTCTCTCTCACACCGCAGCACACATTGTGTCTCGTTCGTGTCGGCGAACGGGTTGTGATGGTGGCTACGGCGCCCGGAAACTGCCATTTCGCCGAGTGTGTTCCGGAGACTACAGCGCAATGATGCTGGCCGCGGCTGTACCTTCCTTAACGAACGCGGGCCTGAGCTCGCCCATGCAGATCATCCTGATGATGACGGCGCTCACCGTGCTGCCCGCCGTCATCATGTCGATCACTCCCTTTCTGCGCATTGCCGTGGTGCTGCACTTCCTGCGGCAGGCGCTTGGAACCCAAACCACTCCCTCGAACCAGGTTCTGATCGGCTTGTCTCTCTTTCTCGCGATGCTGATCATGCAGCCGGTCGCAACCGACATCTATCGCAATGCCTGGCAGCCGGTCGAGAAGGGTGAGCTCACCTGGGAGCAAGGCCTCGACGCGGGCTCGAAGCCGCTGCATAACTTCCTCATCAAGTTCACGCGCGAGAAAGACGTCAAGCTGTTCCTGGAAATCTCCCACCAGACCGCCCCGCGCTCACCGGCCGATCTCGGCCTCACCGTCCTGATCCCCGCCTACATCCTCTCCGAGTTGAAAGCCGGCTTTCAGATCGGCGCTGTGCTGTACCTGCCGTTCCTGATTATCGACGTCGTGGTCGCCTCCGTTACTCTCTCGATCGGCATGGTGCAACTGCCGCCGGTCATGGTGTCGGCGCCATTCAAGATCCTGCTCTTCGTTCTCGTCGATGGCTGGAACCTCGTGGTCGGTTCGCTCATGAAGAGCTTCGCATGACGCCCGATTCCGCGGTCCAGATCATCCGCGATATGTTCATGGCCGCGTTCTGGCTCAGCGCGCCTCTGTTGGCGATCGGGTTCGTCGTCGGCATAGCCGTCAGTCTGCTGCAGATCGTGACATCCATCCAGGATTCCAGCTTCAACGCCGTGCCCCGCCTCATCGCGTTCGCCGGTGCTCTGATCCTGATGATGCCGTGGATGTTGAACAAGCTCATGACTTACACGACCGGCATCCTGGGGGATCTGGGGCGATATGCAAAGTAGCACACTCTTCGGTTTCCTGTTCGTTCTCGCGCGCGTCGCCGGGATCTTCGTCTTCGCTCCCATTCCCGGCATCAAGGAAGGCCCGGACTCGATTCGCGTGATGCTCTCGCTCGCCATCACGGTAGCTTTGTTTCCGGTATGGCCGCGAGTCGATGGCTTGGAACAGAGCATGGGAAAGCTCGTTATATGCATTGTCTCCGAATCCGCGATGGGCCTCACGATAGGCCTCGGCGTGGCGTTCGTTACCGAAGCGCTGCAAATGGCAGCGCAAGTGGCCGGCCTGCAAGCAGGCTATGGCTATGCTTCTACGATTGACCCGAGCTCCCAATCGGATTCCAGCGTGCTTCTCGTCGCCGCACAGATTTTCTCGGGGTTGCTCTTCTTCGCCGCCGGCCTCGACCGCGAGATTCTCCGCGCCTGCGCGCTCAGCTTACAGTCCTTCCCGCCCGGCAAGTTCCTGCTTTCGGCGAACATGGCGGAGGGAATAATCCGCCTCG
>JAOAPQ010000387.1 GCA_025462965.1 Bryobacterales bacterium | reverse complement strand
AAACGGCGGGAGGGTTGTGCCGGACCCGCGAGTTTTGCGTGGCACCGTTCCACTTCGTCGTCCGTCAGAACAGGGACGACGCCCCGGCCCGACATCGCGCAGTGCCAGGCACCCTGGTCGCTCTGCCAAATCCGAAACCTCTGGTCGGTCGCGAGCACATAGCGCAGGCGGCTGCGCAGCAGTGTCCGCTGCGGCGAACGCGCCATGAAAAACCGAGTGGCGCTGCGCGAAGCCACGCCCGCGGAGTACGCCTCGAAATCCCGAAGAGGCTGCGCACGCACAGAATCCCCTTGCGGCATGCCACGCAGACCATGAAGTCGTCCGATAATGGCGGCGATCGCATCGCCCCCCACATCTTCCCGATCCTGCAGGCTGGTTCCATGGGCGCTGAAAAACCGCCGCCTTACTACGGATCGAACGATCGGATTGGCTACATCCACAATGAGCCTTTCCAGCAGCCCGCTCGCCTCGTCTTGCGACGAAGCTTCAACGTATCGTTTCAGAATGATGTGACATGGAATTTCCCCCGGTGAATCCATGGCGCGGATATACAATAATATCCTGCGCATCCGCTTGATTTACGGGTTTTCCGCGAAATTTGTGGCCAGTGCGGCCCTTCTGCTCTGTGGCGGAGAACTCTCCGCTCAACCTCCCGCCGAAGGGTTGGGCGAGCTCGAAAAAAAAGCCAACGCCGAGTTCTCCCGGAGGGATTGCGCCGCCGCCTCCGCTGCGTACGAACAGGCTCTGGCCGTTGCGCGTCTGGCCGGTGACTCCGCCCACGTGGATTTCTTCTGGAGACGTATCGGCATCTGCCGGGCCCGGGTGGGAGATCTTACCGGAGCCCTCGACGCCTATCGCAGCGGCTCGGCCGCCGGCGAGTCTTCCGGCAATACGGAAATGCTGGCCGAAAACGTTCACGGCATGGCGCTGGCGCTTCAAAAGCTGGGCCGCACCGAAGAGGCGCTGCCGCTTGCCCAACGTGAGTACGCATTGACCCAGCAATGCGGCCATCCGGCACACCAGGTGCGCGCCATGTGGCTTGTTGCGGAACTCGAAATGGACCGCGGCAGAATGCGGGCGGGGCTAGCCATGATGGAAAGAGCGCTCGAAATCAGCCGGGCCGCCCATGATCGGGAAAGCACCGCCATTCTTCTCGGCAGTCTTGCAACACGATATGCCTCCCTGGGCGATCCGGACCGTGCTTTGACGATGCAGAAAGAGATCCTCGCGGGCGCCGACCCGGACAACAAACCCGCTCTCGCGATCGCCTATTGCAATCTGGGCGCAATGCAGAACGGGGCCGGTCATCGCGCGGAAGCGGAGAAATCGTACACGCGGTCTCTCGAACTGGCAGCCGGCACCGACGGATGGCGTGTACGCATTGTGGCCCTGCTGAATATGTCGAAACTGCAGGCGGATTCGTCCCGGTTTCACGAGGCTGATGCTTCTTCCGGGCAAGCTCTGGAACTCGCCGCACGGATGAAAGTGCCGGCGCTGGAAAGCGCTGCCTACCGTGCGCGGGCAGAACTCTTCGAGGCGGATCCCGCCACCCGAAAGAGCGCGAAAGCCGAGCGATCCGCCGAATCGGCGCTTCTTCTCGGCCGTGAGGCCGGCTCCCCCGAAAGCATCTACCAGGCATTGTTCACTCGCGGTAACATTCGCCAGACGGCAGGCAATCCGAACGAAGCCGGCGCCGATTTCGATGAAGCGCTCACGCTCGCAGAAGCCCTGCGCGAGGAGAACTCCGGAGAAGCCGCCGATCTGCAAGGCGCTTTTGCTTCCGTTCTGCCCCTGTATCGAAGTTCGGCGGTCAACTCCATCAATCTTCATCGCCCCGAAGAGGGTTTGCGGCGCGCTGAACAGGCCAAGGCCAGAGTCCTCACGGATATTCTGCTGCGTGGAGGCATTGATGAGCGTGCTTCCATGGACACCGGGGAAACTGCCGAGAGAAACCGGCTCCGCGCCCGGCTCACTGCCGCCAATGGAGCGGCACTGGGTCATCCCTCGCCAGCGAACACGCAAAATGCGGATACCGCCCGCCAAGATCTGCGGCAGTTCCTTCGCAGCCTGTATCTGAAACACCCGGAACTCGCCCTTCAGTCCGCCAGTTTTCAACCCGCGGGTCCGGAACAATTCGCGGCGCTGCTGGCTGACCGGCAAAAAGGCCATTCCCGGGCGTTGCTCGACTACTTCTTCGTGCCCTCCGGTGTCGCGCTCTTCGTGGTGCGCGCCCTTCCAGGTCAGGGCCGACCGAAGGTCTCTGCTTTCCTTCTCTCCGACCCCGGCAATACGCTCCCCGGGGAGATCGCACGTTTCCGCGAACAACTCGCCAACCGGGACCTCGACTATCGGTCCGCAGCCCGGCACCTCTACGGCCGACTGCTTGCTCCCGCGATGGCCGATCTGAGTTCCAGCACCGAGTGGACGATTTCGCCGGACGGCGCATTGTGGGAATTGCCGTTCGGAGCGCTTATTGACGCTTCGGGACGCCATGTGGTGGAGACCCGTACGGTGGGAATCACGCCGTCGATTACAGCGCTGGTGCGGCTGGAGGCACGGGGCCGCGGGCCGTCACCGGGCGACATCGCACTGCTTGCTTTCGGCAATCCACTGCCTTCTGCGGGACCACTGCCGGATGCGGCGGCCGAGGTTCAGCAGATCGGCGCCATGTTCTCCCATAGCGGGGCGGTGGTGCTTACCGGAGCGTCGGCGACGCGAGAACAGTTCATGGCGCAAGCCCCGCGCGCACGGCTGATTCATCTGGCTGCACACGGAGGGCTAAACAACCGCGATCCGCTGGCTTCGTTCGTTCGCCTCGCCCCCGGAAAAAGCTCTGCAGGAGATGGTCTTGTGACAGCCGCCGATGTCGCGGACATGCATCTAAGTGCCGACCTCGTTGTCCTGTCCGCCTGTGAAACCGCACTGGGCAAGACCGGTCCGGGAGAAGGCATGATTGGTATGGGGTGGGCTCTTTCGGCAGCGGGCGCGGCGTCGTCGGTTCTCAGCTACTGGAAGATCGATTCCGCCGCTTCGAAAGACTTCATGGTGGCCTTCTACGCCAGTCTGGGCACCACGGCCACAACTTCCAAAGCGTCCGCCCTACGGCTCGCCGCGTTACGGACAATGGATTCGCCCGGCCACCGCGATCCGTTCTACTGGGCCGCATTCACCTTGTGGGGCGCAGGTTGGTA
>JAOAPQ010000351.1 GCA_025462965.1 Bryobacterales bacterium | reverse complement strand
TCAAGGGTTCGATCGTCACCCGAAGATCGAGCGTCGCGATGAAATCCTGCATGCTGTGCGCCGTGTGGAATGCCTTACCGAACTCGCGCGCCTGGGCATACGACGCCGCGCGTCCGCGGTCCGCTTCCGTGACGACGGGGTGATCGAATGCCCACACGTGTTGAAGAAAGTGCGCTATCTCGCTTACATCCGCCGGCAGTGTGAGAGCAAGAACTTCCGGCGCTTCGTCATCCACCTCGGCGCATTCCTTCGGACTATCGTCGATGAGGATGAAGCTGTCCAGGCCAAGTCCGAGTTCGTCGGCCAGCGAGGCCAGATTACCCGCCTTGGGTTCCCAGTTCACCCGCGATCCCGCGAAATGTTCGAGCCGCAGCGGCATTTCCGGATGCTCCCGAAACGTTTCGATCACGTCTTCCGGATTGTTCTTGCTGGCCAGACACAGCACCATTCCCGCATCGCGCTGCGCGAGTAGAAACTCCTGTAGCGCTCGCCGGGAAGCGTCAAGCCGGACGCCGCCAGGTCCGTCTTCGCCGCAGATGCCATCCCAAAGCGTGTTATCGCAGTCGACGGCAACCACCTTATAGGGCGCGAGCGAAAGGGCGGCAATCCGCCGCGCGAGAGCGGTGCCGAGCGCAACGAACCATTCCTCCGTGTACGGAATCTTTGCCAACCGGTCGGCCTCCGGGTCGAGCTTGCGTGCGACCGGGTAGAGCCGTTCGATCTCGGCATATGAAAGAACCTGTAAACCCGGAATTTCAGAAGCCGGCGCCAGCAGCGCCTGGTCGTCCGAGCAGAAAATCAACTGAGAGGCCAGACGCCCGGGCGCGGTCCGGAGCACATCGATCAGGTACGCGGCACTCTCCTCCAGTCGCGCTTCGTCCTGTGCCAGATCCTGCATCCGGACCAGCAACACATTCACTCCGTGAGTATTCGACGCGAACACGCTCGCCGGGTCGAGCAGCGCCTGCACCACCTGGTTGTAGGGGGCGAATAGAGTATCGAAATTCACGTCCAGCTGGGCAGCCCAGAACGACATCACGGGCGCGAGCGGCTCGGCCGTGAACGAAGCGCTAATGGCGATACGGAAAGGCGAGTTTCTGTTCTCGTTCGTCAAAGGATTGGGGACCTCTCCATACTAATAATCCTAGTATGGCTGGTGGCGTGCACTCTGATGCTGGTGCCGTCATCCGCATCGCTATTAGCTTGCCTTCTCATCCCCGCTTTCGCATCTACAAGCCCCGACGGCGTTGTTCAAGCGATCGACAAAGCCCAACAAGATCGCGAGGAGCGCCTGAACGGTTACACCGTCACTGAGCACTATACGATTCGAAATAGCCGATTCGCCGCGCCGGCCGAGATGACAGTGTCCATCACCTACGTCAAAGGCGCCGGCAAAAAGTACCATGTGATCTCCCGAAGCGGACCATCGTTTCTCCAAACGCATGTATTGGATAGACTTCTGAGCGAGCAAGAGCAATTGAGCCGCGGCGAAAAGCGCGCGAAAATTCTCGTCACGTCGGCGAATTACCAGATTAAGCTGATCGGAAAGGAAAACCTGAACGGTCGCCTATGTGACGTCGTCGAACTCAATCCGCGCACCAAGAGCCCTCACCTTTTAAAGGGGAAAGCCTGGGTGGATTCCGCAAGTCAGTTGCTGCTCCGCATTGAAGGCAAGCCCACGGCTAGCCTTTCCTTCCTCGCGGGCCGTCCTAGCGTGGTCCGCGACTACGCGGAGGTGGACGGATTTTCACTGGCGGAGAAGAGCCATGCCGTATCGGAATCCTTCCTGCTCGGCAAAACCGACCTGACGATCGAATACACCGGCTATCGGGTGAACGGCTCCGGAACGAACTGACGGGCCACCGCAAGGATTCTCGCTGGCAAGGCGGGGTCGAGGCGAATTCGTGCAGGGTCGGGCGCGTCCAGGAACTTTAACCCGCCGGCGAACATGAGACCGTTTAGAAAAAGGTGGAAAAATCCCCATCCTCCTGAAAGCGAAGCGGCCATTCCGTACAAGATAACGCCGGCCATGCAGCCGTAAGACGCGGCTCTTCCGCGATCGAAAAGCACCAGGAAAAACGCTCTTGCCAGGGGTAGAACGATTATGAGTACAAACCAGACAAAGCCGCCCTTGAAGAGAACCGTGAGAATGCCGACGTGCGGAGCCACCGCAAGGTTCCGGCCGTCCACAATCACAGGAGAGACGAACGAAGCACCGAAACCTTCGCCCGTAGCGATATCCGGCAGCAGTTGTTCCAGCAAGACCTGCACCTCTGCATAACGCTCCTCGCTCGCGATATCGGTTCCGGTAAGGCGGCTGCTGAAGAACTGGAAATCTCCGAAACGTGGGCCGATCGCATACCCGGCGGCGCCGACCGTCAACGCCAGAATCACTGTCGCGTAGGCCGTTCGGAAGTTCCGCAGCATCAACGGTATGCACATAGCGACGCACGCGATCAACTGCAAGGCAACGGTACGCGTCCCGCTCATCACCGCAACAACCAACATTGCGCCGGCCACCACGGCTAGCAGGGCTCGCGACCATTTGACCGAGAGCAGCCCGTCGCCCGAGCCTTCCGTCGCGAGAATGAAGGGCGTGACGGCCATGAGCCACCAGGTTCCGAAGAACATCGAGAAAACGAAGACCCTGGGCCCTTCCCAGGAGGGCTTCAGTACACCGAATTCAAGGCATGCCATATCGAGCATGAGAACCGCTACGGTAGCGATGGCTACCATCCGAAGAATTCGCGCAAGCTGTTGAACGGAAGTACGACGCGCCCACAGCATGCCTGCGAGCAACCCGCAATATGTCAACATATCGGCGAGATAGACTTTAATGTCGAACATCTCCGAGCCGCGGTTTGCCAAGCCGCGGACAGTCATATAGACGAGGCCGGCGAACATGCACAAAGTCCACATTGCCGTCGAGCGGCCGTGCTTCTTCCCGCCCCAGAACGAGAGCGCGAGGCACAGCACAAAAAGAACGTTCATGACCGAAATTTCGCCGATGCGCAGTGGCTTGGTCCAGACTTCCGGCAGCGTCATATATGCAGCCGCTAAAACGGGCACGATGCTGGCGAAATCTCTACGTGTGTTGGTCATGGAAAGGAACGGGAGGAAGATGGATGAGACCCGCGTGCCGGAAGCCCGCGAGCGTCGCCTTGCGGATTCGGTTCAAGTTCTTGTAAGTCCACTTGCGAACACGGCCCGCGTGGGTTGTGCCGTCTCCTCGCAGATACACGGCCCGGTAAGCCTCGAGTTCGGATTCGCGGACCTGCTGCAGGCGCATTGACTTGCATTCTTCATGAAGGCGGAAGCAAGCCAACATGCACGGCAGCCATCCGAACCGCCGCCGCTTCGCCAGGCGGGTGAAAAGGTCCAGATCCATGGCGAATTGGAATTTCCGATCGATGCCGCCGACCGCTTCGTAGGCGCCCGCGCGCCAGAAGGTGGCCTGCTGGAATACGCCCTCTTGTCCAAGAAAGCGGAAGCGATCGAAAGTGGAGGGCACCCCCAGTGTGTAGGAGCCGTATGCCGTACGAGCGGGGGTGCCGGCGGCGTCGATGATGAACGCGCCGCCGCTCACGGCCTCGACCTTCGGGTGGAGCTCGAAGTACCGGCCGACGCGATTCAGCGCGCCGGGTAGTAACACGTCGTCCGAGTTAAGCCAACAGAAGATCTCCCCGGTCGCCCGGCGGAAGCCTTTCGCGATCGCATCGGACTGGCCCAGGTCCGGCTCGGAACCCCAGTGTGCGAGCACCGGCGAATAGCGTTCGAGGATCGAAAGAGACCCATCAGTGCTCCCGCCGTCGACCACGATGTACTCCAGGTTCGGGTAGTTCTGTTCCAGAACCGAGAGGAGCGTCTGTTCGAGATAACGCGCCTGGTTGAACGACGGAGTCACGACGCTAATACGTGGATACTTCATATGGGTGAGCGGTCTTGAGCGACCGCAGAAACCGCGCTGGAGCCCCGCCCGCGACGGTGTCGGCCGGGACGTCACGCGTGACTACCGAACCTGCGCCCACGACAGCCCGCTCACCGACAGTAACGCCTTTCAGAATGATGGTCCCCGCGCCTATGAAAGCGTCGCGGCAGATGCGAACGGGCGCGCTCGCGATTTCACGTTCGTCATTGGCGCGGCGCGCTGCGAAATCGAGTGGGTGAAAATCCGTGTCAAAAACGCGCACCCCCGCGCCAAGGTTCACGTAATCTTCGATGGTGATGCTCCGGACCGCGTACAGAACGGCTCCGGATAGCCCGACATGGTTGCCGATCGCGATTTCGGCTCCTGGCGCGGCGGCTGCCAGGACGGTCTTGTGAGGGGTGCCCGCGGGGTTTTCTCGGAGCGTGTTCCGGATGGTAACGTGACACCCAATCGATATGCGTGCTTCCGGGTCCCGTTTGCAGAAAGCCGGCGACCAGATGCGGAGATCGCTGCCGCACCTCACGCCGTGATATCTAAGATGGCGGCGGGCGAGCCAGGAAAGCGCTGACCGGCGAGCCTGAAACAGTGGACCGAGGAGTTTGCGCATCCCGTTCAATGGGCCGCCAATGCCTTTTTGGCGCGCCCGGATAGATAGATTGTCAGAACAGAAGTAGCCAGCAGGAAACCCGAAGCGATAGCTGCCGTCAAAGCCCCGGAGAAGTACGGCGGC
>JAOAPQ010000309.1 GCA_025462965.1 Bryobacterales bacterium | reverse complement strand
CGAATCGGGGTTCGGGAGCAAGCAGAAGCTCTTTCAGCCCGGGACGCGCTCGCTGCAGACGCCGCCATTCGGCGATTCCGACCATAACCGCGGCTTCCACTCCACGACGCGTTACGATCTGAGGCCCCCGTTCGATGCTGGCCTCCAGGAATTCGCTAAATTTCGCCTTGGCATCCTGCACCTGCCAGTGAATTTGCTCCATAACTAGTTATACAACTAGTCAGCTACTGCATGCAAGACCCGCCGATGCAAGCTACCCGCGAGCGATTACCAGGCCAGCCGTGCGCCAAGCTGAATGCGCCGCGGCGTGTTGGCCTGGCTGGTAATGAGCCCGAAGGAGGTGCTGGTCGCGCTCAGATTTGGCGCCGCAAATGTTACCCGGTTCGTCAGGTTGAACGATTCGAACCGGATCTGCAGATATTTCCGCTCGCCGAAATTAAACCTCTTGAGCATCGAGAGATCCAGGTTCTTCGTCGGGTCCCTGCGCAGATTCCCGAATTGAGTGTCGAAGGTCCGAATGTTGTCGGCAAGCTGCTGGTTGGAAATCGTGTTGAACCGGGTTGTGTCGAACACGGGCCCGTCGGGGTCATGCGGATTGAGTTGCAGCGGCCCGCCGTAGTAAATGAGGTTGCCGAACGAAAGCGGAGGCCCGGATTGAAAGGTCACATTTCCGTTAGCCGACCAACCGCCGGCAACGAAGTTCAGAAAGCCAACCGGGCTGAAGGCGCGCCCTTGAAGATCGTAACGCCGGCCATGGCCGAAAGGCAGATCGTAGCTGGCGGACATCACTTCTCGAAGCGGTCGCGAATCCGCCGCGATACGCTTCTCCGGCGCGGGATCGGAATCGGTCAGGTAATTAATCCGGTCGGTCGCGTTGCTCCATAGAAAGTTGTTGATGAACGTGAGTCCATGAGTAAAGCGTTTCTGAACGCGGACCTGCAGGCTGTTATAGATCGATTCACCGCCATTGCTGTACTGCATCACCACGCCATTGCTGTTGCTGGCGGGAGTACCGGGAACCGGATATTGCGGGAAAGGGATCAGCAGCTGGCGAAGCGCCACCGTAGCGCCATTCGAAGCGCTCGAATTGGGAACCAGGCCTTGCAGCGGATTCGCGACCGTGGTGTTCAGGAAGTTAACGGCATTGTTATCCCGCACCGGAGATGCGCTCAAGTACTGGCGGGGGATGGAATCCGTTTGCCTGGTGATCGGCAAATGCACGGAGTGGTTGCCGACATACGCGATTTCAAGCACAATCTGGCCGGGCAACTGCCGCTGGATGCCGAAGTTCCACCTCACCGAGTAGGCGTTTTTCACATTCGGATTGAAGATGGTAACTCCCTGGCCGAGGAATGTTCCGGCGCCTTTCGCCGAACCCGAAGGCTGCAGGATTCCGTTCGGAAACGGGTCGGAGAGAGTGTTTGCCGGAGTGAGATAGTTGTCGTTCGTGGCCGTGAGTTGGGTGGTCTGGCTGAAGCCTTCCTGGTTCAACGTCTGCCCTCCGTTGATGCCGTTGGGCGCGACGAAAATTCCGAAGCCGCTGCGCAGCACCGTCTTGCCGCCCAGCGCCTTCGGAGTCCACGCGAAACCGATGCGCGGGCTCCAAAGACTCGAGGCGGACCGGTAGATATTGGGACTGCCCGAACCGGCGAAGGTCAGCCCGCCGGGCACGGTAAACTGCTGGAGCTGCGCTACAGGATTCTTGGCGAAGGCCGCCGCTGCAGCCGCCGCGATGGGATTGGCCTGCTTCGGATCGAAACCGTTCACGGCACGGTTATACCGCTCCACGGTAGGCGTTTCGTGCTCCCATCGCAGACCCATGTTGATCGTCAGGTTGCTGCGCGCCCGCCAGTCGTCCTGGAGGTAAAAGGCGTAGTAGTCGGATTTCGTGGTGCTGTGAGTGTTCAGATCAAAACTTCCGCTGCTCGGAAGTCCCAGGAGAAACGCGGCAAAGTCCTGGCCGAAGGGCGATGAGCTTGTGCTGGCACTCGGGTTGTTCGTCCAGTTCGAGTTGAAGGAGAACGTGCCATCCGAGTTGCCGTGGGCGAACGTGCTTTCTCGGTACTCGCGAATATCGGCTCCCGTCTTGAGACTGTGATTTCCGCGAATCTTGACGATGCTACCAAACAGCTGGAATACGTCATAGGGAGTGTCGTTGTCCCCCGTCATGCCGATGCATTGATAGGCCGTTGCGTTCGCTCCGCACCCGCCGGCAAACTGCATATACGGCAGCCCTACAAACTGCGAGTACTGCGCCAGGTAACCGGGAAAGCCGAGAGACGCAGGGTTGACGCCATCGCCGGGCGCGGCGTTCGATTCATGGAAGCGTGTCCAGTTCGCGCGCACGTCCAAGATCAACGTTGGAGAAAGGGTGTAAACCTCGTCTAAAGCCGTTCCCCAGTTGATGCGGCTAAGATAGTCGCCGAAGGCTGCGTTGCTGAAATAGTTGTTCTTGTTCTGAAGACGGTCGCTATGGCGGAAATCGTAGG
Organism: Bryobacterales bacterium; assembly: GCA_025462965.1. Classification (GTDB taxonomy): domain Bacteria; phylum Acidobacteriota; class Terriglobia; order Bryobacterales; family Bryobacteraceae; genus JALYXI01. The sequence continues at coordinate 11,991 of JAOAPQ010000309.1, read as the reverse complement.
ATAACTTGCTGCGCTCACTGAAATTGACGTCGATCCTGCCCAGCTCGTTGTCGTACTTATCGGAATCGGCGATCGTAATTCCATAGTTGTTTTCGCCGTTCGAGAGACCCGCTGTGTTCGGCAGAGGATAGTACTGAAGATAGTTCAGCGCGATTGGATTCAGTCGGCTGGTTGGAATCACGTTGTTCGGGAAGGCTGTTCGCGCCACGCGGCCATTGGACGCAAGTACACCGCTCGCCGGATCGTAAATCGTGTAGGAAGCGTTCACATTCAACAAGGCTGAGAAATCGCCTTTTCGTTCGGCCGCCGTGGGAACCGTAGTGATGGTGGAACCGCCTTCGACCACGGAGTTTGCCGGGTCCGAATCCTTGAGGCGTTCGAAAGCGAAGAACCAGAACACTCGGTTCTTGCCGTTATATAGTTTCGGGACGATCACGGGACCGCCAACCGTCACACCATATTGGTTGTAGTTCGTAACCGGGCGGGGCACAGCAAGCTTGTTACTGAAAAACAAATTCGCGGCCAGCTTCGACACCTGGTTGAATTCATAGAGCGAGCCGTGGAAAGCATTCGTACCGCCTCGCGTGATATGGTTGGCGACACCTCCGCCTGTGTGGCCGTAAGCGGCATCGGATTCGAAAGAACGCACGCTCACTTCTTGCACCGCGTCCTGCGGCGGGCTGTAGGCGAGCTGTTTGCTGAAGCCGGCATCCGGGACGCCATTCAGAAGCAGTTCGTTCTGTCCCGAAGGACCGCCCGAAATACTGAAGCTCGACACGGCGCCGTTGTCGAACGGGCGCACGGGCCCGGGTTCATTCGTCGCGATGACGCCCATTGCGAGCCGAGAAAGCATCAGGGGAGTGCGCCCATTGGTCGGCATATTCTCCACTTCCTCGGTAGAGATCACCTGGCCGAGACTTGCGTTGGAAGATTCGATCATCGAGACCTCGGCCGTGACCACAACGCTCTGGTTTGACTGCCCGACTTCCAGCTTGATATCGACCTCGGGATGCTCGCCGATGCTCAGCGTGAGGCCCTTGCGGGTGTAAGTCTTGAATCCTGGCGCCTCGGCCTCGATCTGATATTCGCCGGGCGCCAGGAACGGAATCGTGTATTCACCGGTGGTGGAAGAGAAGGTTTCCGACTTATTGCCGGTCTGCGTCTCCGTAGCCGTGATCTTCACCTTCGGCATGGCGGAGCCCTGCGCGTCCCTCACCGTGCCGCTGAATGTTCCGCGGAATTCCTGTGCCCACAAACTGGCGGTTGCAAACGCGGCAAGCGCCCAGACGTGACTTTTCATTTGCGCACCTATGTCAGCATGGGATTGTATAACATCCGAAGTTAGATTGGGAACCAGCCGGCGCCTAATGCGCCACTTACTTACGCCGCTGGCTGCCGATCAACTTCCAAGCTTCGCTGAGGTGCGCGCCAAGCTCTTCGTTCCCGATTTGGTCAAGTTCGATTCCCACCCAACCCTTCACGCCTACGTACGGCGGTCTGTAGTAAATCGCCGGGAAGCTCGCGATAAGTGCTTCCTGTTATCCCGGCTCTGCCGGTATCCAAACCGCGACATGGCCGTCGTCGTGGTGGTTGTTGGAGAGCATCGCGAAGACCCGCTTCTTCACGAAGAACGTCGGTTCTCCATGTGAGAGCTTCTCGGTCGCGCCGGGCAACGCCAGGCAGATTCTGCGGACTCTCTGTATCTGGTCATCACTATCGCGCATGGCAAGTGACCTTTCCAAAAGGATAGCTGATCCGGCTGCCTTCATCGATACCATGGCCGGGACCGCACATATCTAGTCCATCCCTCGCGCGCGCCGGTCGCATAGGCTTCCAATTGCGAATAATCATCGCTCCACGTGGTGTACATCATTCCCACCACGCCGGGAATGCCTGTTGCATGCGCCATCTCACGCCGCGCCGCTCCCGCGCCGTCGCGATCCGGCGGATCGTAGAAGCCCGCGATCACCTGACGATGCGCGACCGGTTGCCGCGGGTCGTCCCCCGAGAACCATGTCAGCGAAGGAGTCAGCCGCTCCAGATTCCAGTTCATCAATGTGACGCTGCCTGGCACACCCCGCCATGACCCTGCGACGGTTCCTTCTGCGAAGTAGAAATGATCCCGCGCATTCTGGTACGGGTCGAACATATCGCTCCAGACATAAAGCGGGCCAAACTCCCGCAGCCCGTTTGCCGTGCGCTGGAAACTCCAGGCCAGCAACTCTCCCGCGCTCATGTTTTTCGCGCGGCACGCCGCGCAGGAGTTCAGGTGCCGCATCTCATCGTGGCTCAGCAGTAGGCCGGACCTCGGTAGAACCATGGCGGCTACCCGACCGGCGTTCTCACGCACCCATCGCTCTACAGCCGGCTCAGTCAGGCATGCACCGACAGACTCGTCGTATATGGGCGCCACCGCATAGTAGTCCATGGCGACCGTCTGCCCGGGCCGCAAATGACTTCCGGGGGGGATGGTAACCGGGCCGGGGTCGTGATAGTTATCCCGCTCGAAGCGCGGATTCGCCGCGAGCTTCGCGTCGTGTACCGGATTGAAGTCCACCCCTTCCTGATACGCGTGTGATGGCTCGTCCGGGTCGTAGACACGCAGCGGCGTTCCGGCACGGCGTACGACATAGACGAGCGCGGTCTCCTCCACGGACAAGCGGTCGATCCATAACTCGCCCGCGTGGGGGCCGAATGCTCCCACCGCGATCTTCACAGCCTTGCTGGTTCCGCTGTTGAACGTGTAGTCGAGCTGTGTCCAGTCCCGGTCCGGCGGTGGATGCAGATTGCCATCCAGCCGGTTGTCGGCGCCATCGTATACCTCGATCTGCGCCAGTCCGCGAAAGGAACGGCTCTTGCAGAACAATCGCACGTGGTATTGCCGCCACGGCGCTACGGCCAGCCCGAGCGAGAGGAAGGACTGTGGCCCGGCGCTCGCGGTCTCCGTCAAGCTTTTCACCTGCGCGAGGCGCCCGCCGTCGTTCGCTACCTGGAACCGTGTTCCGATGACCCGCTGGCCCTCCGCCCAGTTCGGGTTCGTGATCAGCATGTCGTTCGAATGCCCGTACGGCGCTGTGACGGGCATCACTCGAAGACCCCGGGCGCCGGCATATTGAATCACTTCGCGCAGGTAGCCCAAATTGCGCGCCGGCCAGTCCGGACTGCTCAGGAACACAAGGCTGGAATCCCAGAGCGCGAGTCCCGTGTATCCCGCGCGTGCGGCCCGCTCGATGAGCGCCTCGCTCGCGCGAACGGCTTCCGGCGAAGTGAGGTAGCTGTGGTGCCAGTACCAGAGTTCCATCCTTTGAGGGCGAAACTCCGGACCCGCGCGCTGGGAGCAGCCGGCCAGCATGATTAGCGCGATAAGGGCGACGTTCTTCATAGGCGCACTTCCTATAATGAACACTTGGGTCGCTCTACTTCCCCGGCGGCTTCCAGTTCAGCAGCAGGTGGATGGGTTCGGTGGATGCGGTTTCAAGCTCCGTATTAATCAGAAACCGGCCATCGCGCCCAACATCGTATTGCTGCTTAAAGATCCCTGGCGTAATGTGCGTTGGAAACAAGGCCTCGGGCGTCCCGGGCGCGAATGTGGCCCCCTTCGCCGCTACGGCCACGGCCATCAGTTTTGCATCGGGCGCCAGGTAGTACAGTTCTTTGCCATCCGCTCGCCAGCGCGGCGAGATTCCGCCTCCCGTGGATACCTGCCACTGCCCGCCCGGCCCCGGAAATGGCCGCACATAAATCTCATACCTGCCCGATTCGTTGGACTGGTAAGCCACCCACTTGCCATCCGGTGAAAAAGCTCCCTGAATCTCACTGAACGGAGTGCTGACAAAGGGAAACGGCTTCCTTTCGCCGGTCAGCGGGAGCACCATCAGGTCGCCGTTATTCTGCGAACTCCAGTACAGGATAAATCGCTTGTCGGGCGACCAGGAATTGGGTGCCTTGTTGTCAGCCGATTGCAGCAGAAGTTCCTCGTTGCCCGATGCAGTGGCCGGTTTGTGATAAAGATTTAGTGGTCCTTTGCGGCGGGAGGAGAACGCCACGCGCGCACCGTCGGGCGACCAGATCGGCCACCTGTCGTCGGTTGGGTCAAACGTGAACCGGCTGGTGCGCGTGCCCTCCTGCATCCAGATGTCGCCCGAACCCACGGGCCCGCGCGTAATCGCCGCCCGTTTGCCGTCCGGAGAGAGTTCGGGATGGAGCAGATTCGCTTCGTCCGGAGCCCCAAACGCGCCCGCATTCTCACCGGAGCGATTGAACCAGATCAGTTGCCTCCGTCCTCCCCCGCCGCCGCGCCACGCAATCGTACCCCCGGGCGACACCGAGAAGGAGCCGGCCTGGGTGGTTGAATCGACGCTCACCCCCCGCGCCAAAGGAACGGGCTCGCCGGAGAGTTGGCCACTGCCGGCATCGAAATGCTGAGCTACCAGAGCGCCTTGCCGCACTCTGACCAGCCATCCCGGCGCCAGATATTCGGCCGCTGAATCGGTTCCCGGCGCAATCGCGGTGATGTGGCGGGGCTCGGCGCCATCGAGCGAGCCCAGCCAGAGGGACTGGTCCTCGCCCGTTGCGTAGAAAAGGAACTGTCGGCCGCCGGGGAGAAAGCGCGGCGTGCGGTGGAAGGTTTGCCCCTTGCCGAGTTTCGTTGCCGCCTCTGCCGGGCCGCCTGAGGCGGGTATGCGTACCAGCGGGGCGGCTCCGCCCGGAGTGAACAGGATCACTCCGCCCGGGCTCCACGTGCCCTGTGCGGTAAGGTTCAAGACGCCTGCCAGAGTTTGCGGTTGTCCACCGCCGAGATCGATTCGTTTCAATTTCTGATCCGCGAAGAAGCCGAGCGAGCGGCTGTCGGGCGACCAGAAGGGGTTGATTGCCCCTTCAGTACCCGGCAGTGGTTGTGCCAAGGTCGAGTCGAAAGGGCGCACCCACAAGCGCGAAGGGCCATCGGCGGAGGCCACGTAGGCGATCCGCCGCGCGTCGGGTGAAAGCGCGAACGACGTGGGAGAACTGGTCGCCGGAGTTACGATGTCCAGTCGCGTTTCATGGGCGGCAGGCGTCACGGCGGCGAAGTGAAACACTGATACGGCAATCGCAATCAGCACCCCTGCTGCCGCCACGACCCACGGCGTTCGAACCTTGTTCGGGGACGCGACCGCGTTGGTCTCCATCGCCCATATCAGATTGCGCTTCAGATCGATCGCGGTCTGAAACCGCCGATCCGGGTCCTTAGCCAGACAAGTTCGGATGACACGATCAACTGCCGGTGTCGTCTGCAGCGGTTCTGCCTCTCGCTCCAGAATCCCCGCGATCACGCTCGCCGCCGAAGGCCCCGAAAACGCCCGCTCGCCGCTCAGCATCTCATACAGCACACAGCCGAAGCTGAAGATGTCGCTGCGCGCGTCGGCTTCCTTGCCCTGCAACTGCTCCGGCGCCATGTACTGCAGGGTCCCGGCGATCTGGCCTTCCTGGGTAATCGCGGCCGTCCGCGTTGCATCGCTCTCCTGAATCACCGAATTTCGCTTCGCCAGGCCGAAGTCCAGCAGCTTGATCCCCTGCTTCGTGACCAGAATATTCGGGGGCTTCAGATCGCGGTGGACGATGCCTTTACGGTGTGCCGCGTCGAGAGCGTCGAGGATCTGCCCGGCGTACTCGACGGCTTTCTCCACCGGCAGCGGACCTTTGAGCGGCACGCCGTCGATCAGTTCCATCACCAGGTAATTCGGGCCGACGTCGTGGAGCTGGCAGATGTTCGGATGATTGAACGCCGCGACAGTGCGGGCCTCGCGCTCGAAGCGGTCCGAGAATTCCGTCTTCGAAACCTTCATTGCGACATCGCGGTCCAGCCGGGTGTCGCGCGCTTTCCACACTTCGCCCATGCCGCCTTCGCCGATGGCACAGACGATTTCATAAGGGCCGAGTTTTGCGCCGGGCCTTAGCTCCATAGGGGCCGGGATCGTTTCCATCTACTATACGGAAATCCGGCGGGTTCAGCAGAGGTACGGCCTGGTGTAAACCGGTACCGCGCTAAAATTTACGAATGTCCCGCCGTGGCACAGTCCTCACGGTCTGTGCGGGTTTTGCCGTAGCGCTTTTCATCCTCTACTTCTTCAACTTGGCCGCCATGGGAATGTTCGGGCCGGATGAGCCCCGCTACGCCGCAATCGGGCGCGAGATGGCGCACTCGGGCGATTGGATCACCCCCCGGCTGTGGGGCAACCCCTGGTTCGAGAAGCCTGCCCTGCTGTATTGGATGACCGGAGCCGCCACTCTGCTTGGCCTCGGTCCCGATCTCGCGCCGCGAGTGCCCGTTGCGCTCATGAGCGTCGCCTTCTTAGTGTTCTTCTTCTGGATACTTCGCCGCGAGTTCGGATTCAAAGTCGCGCTCTACAGTTCCATGATCCTCGCTACCAGCGCTGGTTGGATCGCCTATAGCCAGGTCGGCGTCACCGACCTGCCGCTCGCCGCCACGTTCTCCGCAGCCATGCTGCTCTGTTTGCCGTGGCTGCGCGCCCACGACCGGCGATTCCTTCCCGCTGCCGCCGCGGTGCTCGCGTTGGCGGTCCTGGCAAAAAGTCTGGTTCCCCTGGTGCTCGCGCTCCCGCTCTTCTGGTTCGGCCGCAAGCAGATCGCGGACCTGTTCCGTCCGGCGGTGATCGGCACATTCGCCGTTGTCGCGCTACCCTGGCACCTCCTCTGCTGGTGGCGTAACGGATCGCCATTTCTAACAACTCTCTTTTTGCAGCACCAGTTTGGCCGCTTCACGTCAGGCGCCCTGCAGCACGTCCAGCCCGTCTGGTTCTACGGTCCGGATCTGCTTGCCCTCCTGTTTCCCTGGCTGTTCCTCTTGCCGCTGCTGTTCCGCCGCGACCTCTACGATGCGCCCACGTCGCGTTTCCTGCTCCTCATCGTAGTCTTCGGGTCGCTCTTCTTCAGCGCCGCTCCCAACAAGCTGCCCGGCTACCTGCTTCCTCTGCTACCCGCCCTCGCCGCGCTCATGGGCATGGCCCTCGCCCGAGCCAGGTTCGCCGCCGGATGGCTCACCGGCTCCATCGCGATCTTCGCCCTCATTCCGGTGATCTCCTGGATGCTGCCCATCGCCATGGCGGACGGGATGCGCCATGCCTATCCGGTAGACCTCGCCGCGCGGGGCGGCGCGGCGCTGCTCGTCCCGCCTCTCCTGATGCTGGGTGCTCTCGGCATCCTCGCGGATCGTTCGGGACGGCGCATCGTTCCGATCGCGTCGGTATTCTGCCTCGTCGTGCTCTCCGTCTTTTGGTTGAAAGCAAGGGCCATCCCCAGGCTCGACCCGGACGTTTCCCCGCGCTCGCTCTGGCGCCAGGCCGTTGCGAAAGGGCAACCCGTCTGCGCCGGGGAAATGCACCGGGCCTGGCGCGACGGGCTGAACTACTATTGGCAAGGGGGTCTGCAGGATTGCGGTCCCGCCGCTGGCGGCTTTCAAATCGTTCAGGATGGCAGGCGGCCCGTGATCCAGCCCCGGCCTGCCCCTCGCAATCCGTGAGTTGCTTGACCGCCTTCCTCCGCGCGTTGTAAAGTCGCACGGGGAGCTTAATGATATTACCGACGTCTTACCTGGCCACTCTTGTCGTCATCATTCTCGGAATGCTGTGCTGGGGATTGTGGGCCAACACGTTCAAGCTCGCCGGCAATTGGCGCTTCGAGCTCTACTATTTGGATTTCGCCTTCGGTGCGTCTCTTCTTGCCGTGGTTGCCGCCCTTACCGCCGGCACGCTCGGATTCGACGGCTTTTCCTTCACGGACGACCTGCTGCACGCGGGTAAAACGCAAGACCTGGAAGGGTTCATCGCCGGAATGATTTTCAATTTCGGGAATATGTTGCTTGTGGCGGCGGTCGGCCTCGCCGGACTGTCGATCGCCTTGCCTGTGGCCATGGGAGTCGCACTGGTTCTCGATGTGATTCTGGCGTTCATTTTCCGGCCGCAAGGAAATTCCGCGGTGCTGTTCGCGGGCGCCGCCATCATACTGGTCGCACTGGTGACGGCCATATACGCATTCCGGTACTACCGTCTGAGCCAGGTGGATGAGTTGGTAAAGACGGGAAAAGTGAAGTCCACACGGCGGCGGGTAAGTCTGAAAGGTGTTTTTGTCGCACTGGTTAGCGGTCTGTTCCTCGGCGGATTTCTTCCGCTCCTTGAGAAGAGCCAGGCGACCGATGCCGGCCTGGGACCATACGGCGAGACATTCGTCTTCGCGGCCGGCATCATGCTCTCTACGATTCTGTACAACCTGTTTTTCATGAATTTGCCCGTGAGCGGCCAGCCCCTTGAAATCATCGACTACTTCAAGAGTCCGTTGCGGCAACACTTGATGGGGCTGCTGGGCGGCGTTCTCTGGTGTTCCGGAATGCTTCTGCTTCTGGTGGGTGGCCGCGCCGAAGGGACCGCCGCTCTGAGCCCTGCGGCAATCTTCGGGATCTCCCAGAGTTCCACTGTGATTGCCGCTCTCTGCGGACTTCTCCTCTGGAAGGAGTTCGCCGCGGCCGATTTGCGGGTACGCGCCATGACCTTCGTCATGATCGTGTTGTTCACCTGCGGGCTGGCGATGCTTGCAATCGGTCCCACCTGGTCCCGCAGTTAAGACGGACGCGCCCAAATCTACTGGCCAAACGCGAAGCCGTCCACCTGCATGATCAGGCCGATGCTTGCAATCGGTCCCACTTGGTCGCGCAGCTAGTATTTTGAAGGGACACGCGGCGATAGCCGCGTTCGCTTATCGCCGCGCCTCCCTCCCTCTCGCCCAATCTACTGGCCGATCGCGATATTCACGTTATTGCTTGTGAAGCCGTCCACCTGCATAATCAGGCCGATCGTATCCCCGATCGGAGTTCCCTGCGGGACGATCACATTCACCTGGTAGAGTCCGACGAACCCCGGGGTCAGCCCTGAGAACAGCACCTGTCCAGGCATAGGCGGACTCGCGAAACCCCCGCCGAAATTCACGATCGGCGTATTAGTCACGGCCAGTGGCGACGTCGGAGAAGCCGTTCCGTCCGGAACCGCCGGAGTAGTCGCGCCGAGTCCGATCGCATAAATCACCAGTGCATCTCCCGCTCGCGCCGGGTGAGAGTTGAAGCCCGGCGTCGCCGGCATCGGGAAGGATCCATCCTGATTCACGATGATCCCGTAATTCGCCGTGTTGAGCTTCAAGATCCGCGGTGCGCGCTGTGCAACCACCGAGGACACCGTATTCCCCGCTTGTCCGTTCACTGTGATTCGAAGAGTCGCGGGGCCCGGCTGCACGGCAGTCGGTACCTCAAAATTCACTTGTCCCGCAGAAACGTAATAGACCGGCGCGGGCAGGTTATTCACGAAGACCTGCACGCCGGCGAGGTTGTTGGTTAGTGGCAGCGTCGCCGCGCCCACCGGTGTTGGGCCCGCAAGCTGAAACCCGTAAGCCGACGCAATATCGCCGGGAGCCAGCACCGGTTTCCCTACCGCATTGTCCACCACGCCCCCGAAGCTGATGATCGGCGCGCTGGTTTGGCTTACCACGAACTCCACCGGCAGCGTATTCGTAGTGGCGTTTGCCGCGTTCGAAGCGATCGTGAGCGTCCCGCGATATGTGCCCGCCGCCAGGCCCGAAGGATCGGCCGTGACGGCAACAGTTCCATTGTCGACAGCGGCTCCGGAGAGCCAGTTCCCGCCGCTCGTAGTGGTTCCGGTGGCGCCCGAAATCGCCAGCGTGCCCTGTCCCGCGTTCGTCACAGATACGTTGGAGGTCACCTTCGCGCCGCTCGCCGCGCCATAAAGCAGCAAAGGCGATGGAGAGAACTGGGTGATGGGCTGCGAGGTCACGTGAAAAGTCACCGGGATCGTCTTGTTGTCGGCCGCGGTCGCGCCCCCGCTGGTCGTGATGGTTCCCGAATAGGCGCCCTCCGCCTGCCCCGGCTGCGAGGTCGCCGTAACCAGATACGGAAAGTAGAACGCGAAGCTTCCTTGGCCATTGAGCGCGACCACCAGCCAATTGCCGCCGGTGCTGGTCGTAGCCGCGGTTTTCACCTGACTCTGCGTATTGAACTGCGTCGTTGCCTTTCCGCCATTAGGAGCGGCGTAAAGTTCCACGCTGGATGGCGCACCAAGGATCTGTGCAGTTACCGAGATCGTCTGCGGGGCATCCACCGCCCCTGGTGAATTTACGGTTACAAATTCAGTGTAGGTTCCGGGCGTGAGCGACGAGGTGTTCAGCGCAATCTGGACCGCCCCATTCACGACGGAAGGAACCAGCCAGCTTGCGGTAGACGACACGCTTAGATTGAGCGAACCGTCGCCGGCATTCGTGGCGGAAACGGTCTGGACGGGTCCGTTCGCGCCAGCGTTGATGTTGATAATTCCTATGGCTCCTGTGCTGAGCTGCAACTGCGGAGCTGCGGTTAAAGTGGAAACCGCAAAGATGGTGAAAACTAGCCAGCGCTTAAAATTCATTCGGGTCGTCCTTCGCAGATTTGGGTCCAGATTTCAATACGTTGACGGGCTTCAGAATGCAGGGTGACGAACAGCCGTTACCCCGCTCGCGGGGGTATTCCCGTCCATGAGTGTGTCTTTTTGGGTCAGCGGATAAACGCGAGTTTGCTCAGCGTCGCCCCCGGTTCATCGCCCTCGAAGCGCGTCAGTTCGGCTTTCTCACGGCCGTTTTCCAACGCAACCGCGCCTGGTGTCCCCTTCACCGAAAACGTCTTCTTCAGCAGTTCCCAGTCCGTGGAGAAGGGCCGGTTCAATCCGCTGTGCTTCATGAAGTAGTCCGCGAACTGAGGCTCGCTCACGGGTACGCCGATGAACTTCGTATCGCCCCAATTCATCGCGGCCATCTTTTTGCCCGCGTCCAGGCAGTGCAGGCATACGGGGTCGAAGAAATAGAGAAATACTTTGCCGCTCGCAAGTGAATACGGCTTCCCTTCCACGGCGATAGTGTCGGGTGCTTTCGTGCCGGTGTTGCGTGCCGCGTCCACACCGTAGGAGACTGCGGCGAACACGCAGACGGCAGCGAGAATCAGCGCCGCGCCCTTCAGTTGTTCGGACCTCCGCGCCCAGATTCCCGCGCCCGCCGCGAATACCAACATCAAAGCATCGCCGATGAAAAACCCCGGCCCTACCGCGCGCTTCACCCAGGGAAAACAGCTGCAATCGGCTCCGCGAAGTTCGTTGTAAAAGAAGCCCACGTATAGCATGAACGCAAGCAGCAGCGCGGATGCGAGCGCCGCGCCCCATCGCCGGTACCGCGGGACAAGCACCAGTACACCAGCGAATGTCTCGGTGATGCCCAGGCCAATTGCCGCGCCCAAAGATAATGCTTCCGGAAACTTGAGCTGTGCAAGCTTTACCGCAAACCCCACGGGATCGGTGATCTTATAGAGACCGGCTGCCAGAAACAGAATTGCCGTAAGGACCGCCATGGTCCAGTTCAGAGCGGTCTTCCACGCCGGCCGGTCAAATGCCGCCGCCGGTAGCGCTATGCCGTCACTTCCCATACCTCTAGTCACTTCCCATACCTCTATATGGTACATGCCATACTGAATTTCATGCGCTGGCTTACCTTCCTGGCCGCCCTTTGCCTCCAGGCGCAAACGGCGGATTTGTTGGTGACCAATGCGACCATCTACACCGCCGACCCGGCGCATCCTACCGCCTCCGCCCTCGCCATCAAATCCGGCAGGATTATCTATATCGGCGATCGCTTCCAGGGCGGGGCGGGGAAGACCATCGACGCGAAAGGCGCGACAGTCGTTCCGGGGCTCATCGACAGCCACGTCCATATGGAGGCGTTGGGCGACAGCCTCGAGACTCTCGACCTCCGCGGCGTGAAATCCGAATCGGACGCCGCCGACCTGGTGCGCAAAGCCGCCCTGACCCGGAAGCCCGGTGAATGGATTCGCGGGCGCGCCTGGGACCAGAATCTTTGGCCGGGCAAGCAGTTTCCCACCAAGGAATCCATCTCGAAAGCCGCCCCGAATAATCC
>JAOAPQ010000306.1 GCA_025462965.1 Bryobacterales bacterium | reverse complement strand
TGAGGGTCGAGAAGTTGACTTACGAAAGCGAGCCGGGCATCGCGATCCCGTCGCTGCTTTTCCTCCCTGCTAATGGCGCCACGAGACACCCAGCCGTTGTCCTTTTGGACGCCCGCGGAAAATCGGGATCTGTTGAAGACGCCGAAGCTCTTGCCCGGGCAGGGAACGTGGTACTGGTGCCGGACCTTCGCGGATTCGGAGAAACTCAACCGGGTACCGTACGCCGCGAATCCCGAATCGGAGACTTCGGAGACTATCGGAGTTCCATGACAGCTTTGCTCATAGGTAAGACCATGCCTGGGATGCGCGCTCTTGACATCATCGCCGGAGTCGATCTGCTCGCCGGCCGAGCCGAAGTTGATCCTGCCCGGATCAAAGCCTGGGCAAGAGACGCCGCTGCGGTTCCCCTTGTCTATGCAGCTTTGTTCGATCCCCGCATCGCAAGTATCGCTGTTTCAGGGATGCTGTCGTCGTACGACTCTGTCGTGTCCGACAACATCTTCCGTGGTCTCGCCGATCAGATCGTGCCATCCGCGCTCAAGTACTTCGATCTTCCGGACCTCATCTCGGCTATCGCGCCGCGTCCCTTGGCTATTTTCAATAGCGTGAACCCGCTCGGACAAGCACTCACCATCGGGAGCATGCGGGAACAGTATGCGCGGTCTTCGGCGGCATACAAAGCGGCGGGCGCGCCCGGGTCTTTCCAGCTGACCAATCACAACGAGCACCAGGAACCGCTCGGAAATGCGTTGCTGCAATGGGCCGGATCGAGCTCTTCGGGACGCTAGTGGCCCGTCAACCGGAACAGCGAGCGAGAAACAGGAATGAACCCGTGCTCTCCCGCAGTAACTCAACCTCAAAGCCCATCGGCTCCAGATCTCTCCGGCAGACCTCTATTGTGTAGCCGCTGCCGGCATGGCCTTCCCCGATGATATTACGTACCTTCTTCAGCCAGGGCGGATGACCGCCCAGAACCTCAACTTCGCCGCCTTCGATATCGATCTTCAACAGATCGCATTCTTCCCATCCTATTAGCTGCATGAGCGAGGGGACACTTAGTACGTTGGCTTCGAACGTCTTGGGATTCGCCAACCCCTTGGATCCTACGCTGGAATGTGCCCGGGGGTCCTCTGAAAGTTCAAAGCGGATTTTTCCATCTTGCGCTCCGGCGGCGGCACGCACCACGTGAACCGGAGCGTGATTTAACTCGACATTCCGTTCGAGAACGGCAACATTTTCCGGAATTGGCTCGACAGTACAAATATGCGCGTCCGGGTAAGTCCGCGCGAAATAGAGAGCCGCCAATCCTATATTGCCGCCTAAGTCGAGAACTCGTCTTACACTCTCCAGATTCGCGCGATAAATATTCTGGACAAATATCTCGTCCACGGTGTCCCAGTCAAACCCATTTTTCCGGATCATCAACCGCGTCGCACGATCCTCCTTTTCTCCCACCGTAATCTGAACGCTTGCCGCCCAACCGGAGCAAAATTCGGGCAGCCGGCTTGCATAGTAGCTCCAGAGCCATCGCGCGGTGTCCCACCTGCTCAGAGTCAGGACGCCGGCAGACGAATACATACGCCGTAGATGACTTAGGTTCAACAACGAACATCCTTATGCCGCGCGGATCTGATTAGGACCGTTGCAATTCAATCGGGAGCAGAGAATAACGGTACCGATAAGGCTTTGCCGACCGTCGAAAGAAAGATCGCCGGGGCGTGAAGATCAACGGTGCATCTGAAAACAATTTGTCGAATCCAAGCCAATAAAATACGGAGCCCGTCCAACCGTTCCGGACTCGTCGCCGGTTCTCGCCGAGCATAGGCCGTATGAGGTCGCAACAAGTCTAAACGCGCGCTTTCAGGTACACAGTACGCTTCTTCTTCGTGAGAAACCAGCGAAAAGTTTCACTCCCCGTCGGGCAACGTGTCTAAGTTCACTTCACGATGACCGTTCTGCGGAGGTGCTCGTGGTGCCGCAACGCGGCGGCTGTTTGAGCTCGAGCAAGTCACCGGTGCAAAGGACCCGCACTTTGAAAGAAGGCGGCTCACACTATTGGTTTGTGTATGAAACCGCTCCGTTATGCGACCGCCAGCGGACATGACGTCCTGCAGAATCTGAGTGAAGAAGAGAGCAGAGCTGGAAGAAATGGCGCAGTCGCGGACCTGACAGGCTTTATGGCCGGCGGCGAAGTGTAGGCACATTTGCGCGCCCCATATCGACTCGCATCACCCGTGGGATTTCGGACGAATACTAATTCCGTCGATTCGTCAAGCGCGTTTCACCCAGCGGCAGATCGACGGTGATCGGGTTATGGTCCGAGATCCGTTCTGGAATACTATGATTCAGCTCCTTGAGTGTTCGTCCATAGTAGGGGGCGAAGCCCGATTCTTCCGAAATTCTGTTTGGTCCCTTCAGCTCGGCAGGCCGTATGAATATCCAGTCCAGTTTGTAGCGGCCGATTGGGCCGTAGGTTTTTCCCAATTCATCAGTTGCCACAAACCCTTTCTCGCCTCGTTCGTTGGAGTTGGCAAGCTTTCCAGTCCGGCCGTTGTAGGAATGTTCCTTATCACCCCGGAAGTCGAACGTGTTCCCGTCTGTAAACTGAAACTTTTCCAACATCGAGAAGAACTTCGCTTCGGGATTCTCGCCCATCAATGGAATACTTTTTCTGGTCGGGTCATTCACCTTCCGCGTGAATCCAATTAGACCGAGAGAGACATTATAGATCCATCCCATGGGTGTCGCGTATCGAAGGGCTTCCGTCGTTCCCTCTTCAGCCCACCACTTTCCATTTCCGAACCGCTGCTTCAGAGCCCGCGTCACGCTAATGGGCACGCCGGTATGGGTGGAGGTGTTCATGTCGCCCGCCAATATGACAGGATGATCGATATCCGCGACTCTGTTGAGTATTTCTTCCAGCTGCTTCTGCCGTTTTGCGGGCGTCGTTACGTCTTCCAGGTGGGTGGCCACTACCGTTACCTTGCCTGAAGGAAAGTCGGGGTCTGCAATGTCGGCTAGCAGCATCATCCGCCCGCCTCGGCGGACCTGCCTGATGAGTTGTTCCTTGAAGACCGCCGCACTCACCTTGCCTTCCGCCTTTGTGGCAATCGAAACCTTCTTTTCGTCGGCGTACCAATCGTGCCCCTGGACCGCGAATGGAATCAGTTGCACATTTTCCAATCGATAACGGCTGAGTATTGCCGTTCCATGCAAGCCTCGATAGCGCACCGGGTCGGGTTTCATCACCTGTTTGACATGTTCGATCATTTCCGATCTGCTCTCATGCGGGTCCGCATAGGCTTCCTCGACCTCGCGCACGATAACCTGCTGGTCGATGCCCATCGTGATGGGGTCTACTTCAACAAATTCGACTCCATACGCGTAATTCATTCCAAGTCTGTCCGCCAACTCCGCTGCAACGTTCCGGAACAACGTGCGATTCATCCCCCAGTCCACCTCATTCAAGACCAGCAGATCAGCCTGCTTAAGATGGCCGATTTGTTCCTGAATACTTGCCCGCTCACTTTCGGTCGCCGTGGACCCTTTGTCTTCCATCAAAGCATTGAACTGCCTCGGATCACTGAAAGCGAATTGAATGGCATCGAACTCCAATCCGCGTTCGATGTTCCACTGTACGGCTCGCAGAAATGATGCCCTCTCCGCTGAGCTTGGCTTCAAGGGCGTGCGGCCAGAGTCGGATGCGTTATTCCGGACGAACGGTGTCGTGAGTAGGTTGTTCAATTTGTCGCGTAATGGCGGTGGCGGATCTTCCTGCTGATACAGTTGTATGATTTCCTCATAAGTCAACAATTGCGGATCAATCGGCGGCTGCGGCTGCGCTTGCAGGGCGCACTTGAAAAGTACGAGCAGCGAGACAACACGAAAAGTCCATCGGATACTTATCATGACCGTATCTCGTGCCTATCTGTCGTTGCTCGAGCTCCTGGATATCCTGCGGGCGTCGGTGACTCCCAATACGTCGCATTCCCATTGTCTTCGTATTCGGCAACTCCTGCACAGTACTCGTCGCGCATCCATCCCGATTCGTTCCGTCCGGTCCCGGTGCCCCTCAGGTTATAACCTCGGAACAGATATCGGAAAATGAAGCAGCTGCCCGAATGCGGCTCTAAAGAGGGTGCGGCCTCCACCCCCGCTGGGAATCCTCGAGATGTTCCGCGCGGCGGCGCATTTTCAAGACCTCTCGCAACGCGGACCTCCACGGCAAACGCAGAAAGCGGCGACCAGTCGCGCGTCGTGCAAGGGCTTGCCCATACCTGGTGTTGAAGGACCAAGGCTTCCCAAGCCGGATAGATCGCTGCCGTATCTGGCAAAAAGATGAACATGCCCTTGATCCTTTCCAGTTCCGCAGCCGCCTCGACCGCAGTCATGCCGAGACCGTTTTCGCCCAGCGGCCGGGTCGCTACCGTCCATAACTCGATGAGATTTTGTGGCACTACGTGGAGTTCCCTGCCCTGCTCCGGCAGGAGCCGGATAGCGCGATCAGCGGGAGCGTAAAGGGAATGGTGGGGTTGGAGAGTGCGGACCAGGACGCTCGTATCCACAAGCATGCGCTAGATGCGATCCGGATAGATGCTCTCACGACTG